>CAYQWO010000411.1:0-4009 GCA_964421095.1 uncultured Syntrophaceae bacterium | reverse complement strand
TGCAAAGATTAATGAAACTGGTTATAAATTGTCAAGAGGAATCTATATCAGGGTTGGACCTGACCGAGAAGATTTTCTCAATCCGTTGGCCGAACTTCCCACGGGGAGAACAAAGGAGGCGTTAAGAATTTCGAGAAAGGTTTTCCATCCAGCTTCTTTCAGGTAGTCTCTACTTTCTGCAACACCGGCAGGTAAGAAGTTTGCTTCGTTAAAAGGGTTTTATTGGCCCTCAGACCACTCCTGATAATCATGGCCATTTCCACGACCCTTATTCCCAAACTCCGGGCAGAGCGAACAGCGATCTGAGCATCCGGCTTTCCACCCTCCCAAAGTGTTTTCAAGGCACTCACTTGCGGGCTGACTTCGGTCCATCCTCCGGCGCCAATATACGATTCCCAAAGGTCTCCAGGAACAGGGATGCACCGCATAAGCATAGCGTGCGTATTGAGAAAGCTCTGAGCATGTTCCTGACCGGCAAAAAGATGGCTTCCCTGGGTAATGCTGCCGATGACTTTCATCAAGCGGGGGATATGGAAAACGGGCTCTCCAGGTAAAAAATCACTAAAATAATAACCCAGCGAATTTCCAAGTCGGTCGATGAAGCACTTTACCTGCCCAGGAATGCCCAGGTGATAAACCGGGACCGAATAAATGATCGCATCCGCATCGAGCCATTTGTCCCGCAGTTCCTGAAATCCGTCCTTGATGCGGCATTCTCCTTTGAGTTTTTTATGGGCTTGGCAGGCATCGCAAGGTGCAAAAGGGGTCTTGCCAAATATGTATACCTTCGTCTCCACCCTTTCCGGGTATTCCTGCAATGCGGCCTGCAGTGCCTGTTCAAGGAGGAAGAGGCTGTTACCTTTTCGCGGGCTCCCCACGATGCCTAACAACTTGATTTTAGATTCATGCGCTACATTGGTCTCCATTCCTTCCTCCTTTCCCGCCAAGGAGAGATTAAGAGCCAGTTTCAGCCACCCGCGACCATGGGAAGGAGCGAAACTTCATCTCCCTGCTGCAGGGTGGTCTTCCAACCTGACAGAGCGTAGATGCTCAGCCCATTCAGGAGCACAACCAGGCTCCCCGCATTGTTTACGAAGGCAACCTTGTGACTACCCGATCCCGAGTTTTCCCGGACTACCCTTTCCCGGATGCATATCAGGAGGGTCTCCACGGAACTACCGTCATCCAGCTCTACCTCGAAATAGTCGGGTATGGCCTGAGAAAAGATTTTTACCTTGACCTGCATCATTCCTGGTTAAATTGAAAGTGCTGGGAAATAGGTCTATCGATCCGGCTTCCGGGGAATTTTGCCTTTTGATTCCAACTCCTGGATGACCTCTGGCAAGTCCAATTTCTCAAGGGTTTCGCGGTACGGCCAGCTCGTTTTCCTGTCCCAATCATGAAGTTCATAATATTCGTCCAGCATACGATTGAGCATTTCAGGAGAGTTGATCGGAATGAAATCCTCCGGGCTGGTTTTCCCCTCCATGGCCTTCACGACATCCTGACCGCGGGCCAGCGACTCGAGCGGTTCATTCATCAAACGCCAGGGCAGCACGTCATCTGCTCGGGTTGCTCCTTCCCGGACGTTAAAGCACTTCTCCAGGGTGAGGATCCTGCGACCGGCTTTCATTAGCTCTTCCTCAGTTACCCGCCGGCCAATGGCGGCCGAGAACATATCCGCCATCTGTTGTGGGTCAACCCCAAAGCGGGAGGTATTGATAAACGCACACAGCCCCAGGGAGTCCGTGGCGGCAAAGCAGTCCTCATGCCACCGGACAATCTCCGCCCGTTTCTCTATGAGCCGGGGATTGGCATATTTTTCGTCGCCAGTGATCTTTTTGATGAGACGCCGTCCTCCGGGTCGCGTTCCAAATTCGGCGATCGTCTCAGAGTGCAGGTGATCCGGTCCACGGGGGTTGACCGCAAAAGCGAGGGCATACCCAAAAGCCGCCCTTGTCTCCACTCGGGATTGCTCCAGCCCTTTGGCCTGAATCGCCCATTTCTCTGACCCCCGCCCGATCTTTTCCGAAGCCCTTTTCACGCCATCCGCCAAAAGATTACCCAGGCCCTGGCGATGGGCGATCCTTCTTACCATTTCTACAATGGCATCCCCGTTTCCCCATTCGAGCTGGAGTCCTCCAAGTTGTCGCTTCGTAAAGATATTTTTCTCGTAGCCCTCCATCGCCCATTGAATTAGGTTCCCGGTGGAAATCGTATCTAATCCATAGATATTACATAGTTCATTCGCCTTGGTCACAACCTCCAGGTCGATACTCCCGCAACCTGCGCCGAGGGCGCTGATCGTTTCATACTCCGGGCCACCCGTGTAGCACCCGGCATACTTTCCTTCCTGGATCTCGCAATAGCGGTGGCAGCAGAAGATGCAGGCATTACAACCAAGCCTTCTCTTCAGATACTTTGATTCTGCCAAGTAGGGCCCCCCGATCTTTTCGGCTCCTTCAATATATCCCCGGCGAAAATTGTAGCTGGGGAAGGCGCGGGCTTCGTTTACCATCGGGACACTGCCAGCCGTGCCATAAAGATGGGCAAATTTGGCGGTCGAATCCTCGTAAGAATTTTTTATGGCCACGTGGCAGCTGCGGTAGAACTCCTTGGAATCTGCCACCCTTACTGAACCATGGCCTCGTACCGCCACTGCCTTCAGTTTTTTGGAACCCATTACCGCCCCGGCACCTCCCCTGGCCGCTGCGTTATAAACGGAAACCATGATGGCGGCAAAAAGTACCAAATTTTCTCCGCCCTGGCCGATAACGGCCACCTGGGCTGAAGGATCCCCCACCTCCTCATGGAGGAGCCTCGTTGTTTCTCGAACGTCCTTACCCCAGAGGTGTCGGGCATCCCGGATTTCAACTTGCTCATTATCGATCCACAGATATACCGGCGTTGCGGCTACCCCATGAAAGATCAGATAATCATACCCGGCGAATTTCAACTCTGTTCCCCAGTGGCCGCCTACATTGGTTTTTAAGTAGAGATGAGTGGTCGGGCTCTTGCAGGTGATCGTGGTTCGTCCCGAGGTGGGAGCAAAGGTTCCGGTAAGGGTACCGGTACCGAAAATCAAAATATTTTCAGGACCGAGGGGATCGATCCCTGGCTTCAAAGAATTCCAGAGGATCTTGGCATTGACTCCCCGGCTGCCGATAAATTTATGGACCCATTCTTCGGGGACCGATTCGGTCCAGATTTTCTTTCTTGATAGATCGACATGGAGTATCTTCCCGGCTATGGCAAAAGGCATTTTTTTCTCCTTGGAGAAGGAAATCTATCCAACTCGCGGCAACCTTCAGGTGTAACTCAGCGCCTCCGGCAGCTGACAGATCTTGACGCACTCTGGATCCCCCTGACAAAGATCACAGGTAAAGACCTTCTGGTCTTCCGGATCAAAAAACATGGCGGCAAACGGGCAGGCGCCGATACAGGCTTGACAACCATTGCACAGACTTCCATCCACGCGAATCGCCCCCGTTTGCGCATTCTTGGATAAGGCTTCCACTGGGCAGGCGCTGACACAGGGAGGATCTTCACAGAACTGGCAGAGCACAGGGGTATGCCTTCCGTGGGCTTCGTCCGAAACAATCTTGATCCGGGAACCGTGATAGCTGCACGCCTCTGTGTGCATGAAGGAACAGAGCAGCATACAGCTCCGGCAGCCGGTGCACTTGCTGGGATGGGCGACTAATCGTTTCATTCACTCGCCTTCCTGGCTATCTGGCATCGTTAAAAGTTATCTCCCCTCTCCCCTTGGGGGAGAGGGTCAGGGTGAGGGGTAAGAAGGGCATCTCTCGTCAGTCCTGTCACCCCCACCCTCTTCCCTCCCCCCTCAAGGGGGAGGGCTTCCCTTATCTTTCCGTATTCAGCAGAGTCGTTTTTCATGACTTTTTTGACATTGCTGGCTATTTTTCTATGAGTTCGATGCGAAAAACAACGGGATTTTTGGAATCAGAACAACAGGCCACGGCGACATTCTTCTCAGTCTCCCAGGGGA
>CAYQWO010000410.1:0-4009 GCA_964421095.1 uncultured Syntrophaceae bacterium | reverse complement strand
TCTTCCAGACCGCCGGTATCCTCCCGCCCAACGGCGTCCTCTTCGGCTTCAATACAGTTAAAAAAGTCGGCGAGCAAGCCGCCAAGCTCGGAAGCAAGCAAGCCATCCTGGTCACGGATGAGATTATGGTACAGCTGGGTTATGCGGACCTCGTTAAGGAAGCGTTGCAAAAGGAAGGTTTGAAAGTTGAGGTTTTCGGGAAGGTTGACCCTGAGCCCCACATGGAGACGGCCGATGCCATATACGAAATGGTGCGCAAGACGAAGTTCGACCTGGTGGTGGGCCTGGGCGGAGGCAGCTCTATGGACATAGCCAAGCTGACTTCTCTTGTGGCTACCAATGAACAAAAGCCTTTCGAGTTGATTAAACAAATCGTGGTTGACAAAAAAGAAGTTGCCAAGCCGGCATTGAAAAAAATCCTCATCCCCACCACTTCGGGGACCGGGAGTGAAGTTTCCAGGTTCTTTGTAGTTTCCGTGGGCAAGGATAAATATTTCCCGGGCTCTCCTTACGCCTACCCGGAGATCGCCATCATCGACCCGGGACTTACCGTCTCCATGCCCCCCAAGATTACAGCCTCCACGGGAATCGATGCTCTGTCTCATGCCGTTGACAGCATGATGAATAAGCTGGCTAATCCTTTTTATGATTCTCTGGCCGTCGGAGGCATCGAGCTCGTCGCCAAATATCTGCGCCGGGCCACGTTCAACGGCCAGGATCTGGAAGCCCGGTACTACATGTCCATGGGAGCCACCATTTCCATGATTTCCATGACTGGCACGGGCGGGTTGTATTCCCACAGTATTTCCTATGTGCTGGCCATGTTCCAGCCCACAGCCCATGGCATCGGCTGCGGGGTGGGCTTGCCCTATACTATGGCTTTTAACCTTCCCGTGGTTGAAGACAAGCTGGCCATGATTGCCCGGGCCATGGGAGAGCGAGTTGAGTCCCTCTCCACCCGAGAAGCTGGGAAAAGGGCTGCGGAACTTGTCTATGAACTCACCGCAGACGTGAAGCTTCCGGTGAGTCTGAAAGAGATGGGGTTCCAGCACGAGGACGTTTACAAGATGGCTGAAATCTGCCTCACCAAATATCCCAGGGTCAATAACCCCCGACCTATGTCCAAAGAAGAATGCCTGGCCCTCTTCGAGGCCATGTGGGAGGGAAAGATAAAATAAAAGATCGCAGATCATAGGTAATAGGTTATAGGCCATGGGTTTAAAGATAAAAACTTTACCGATTTAACTCTTATTACCCTTTACCTATCGCCTATAGCCTATCGGCCCTGGCCTATGCCCTTTAAAATCTTTTTATAAAAGTCGAAATAGACTGCACAGCCAGTCTGAACCTGATTTTGGAGCAATAGGGAGCAACTCCCGCAGGTCAGGCAGTAGTTGATTTCCGAGTTCCTTCCTGCAAGAATTTTTCTGGCAAAGAGAGGATCCGCCAGAGATTGCCGGCCGATGCCCACCATATCACACACACCCTGGCGCAGGTTTTTCTCTGCCCAGTAGGTGAAACTGCGCTTCTGCGGGTCGGGCTCCTTCAAATCATTGGTCCCATCGCGAAGGTAGCTGTACCCTGAGCCAATCACCGGAAGGTTTACGGCTTTTTTGATCGCTTGGGCCCACCCAAAGTGGCGGTAAACTCCTTCTGGATAATTTTTCGTTGCCCGGACGATTTGGGGGGTGATGGCCGGGATTCCTGCCGAAACATTGATATAATGGAGTCCGGCCTTTTCCATGAGCCTCGCGAAAGCAATCGGTTCAGATAGATCTTCGATGACCTCGTCCGGGCCCGAAGTGCCAAAGCCCCCCGGAATCCCCTCGTAAACGGAGAAGCGGGCTCCCAGGAGAAAGGAATCATTGCCCACCGCGCCCTTTATCTTCTGAACGGTCTCTGCGAAAAAGCGGGTGCGATTTTCAAAACTTCCGCCAAAACGATCTTTGCGGGTGTTGGCCGGCCGGAGCATTTCGGCGCACAGGTATCCATGGCATTGTTTGAAGTCAATCCCATCTGCTCCTACTTGCTTGGCGATGGCCGCGGCCCGGGCGAAATCATTTCCGATCTTCTCGATCTCATCGGCAGAGAGCACATGGGCTTTTGAACCAGCCATCGCATAAACCGCTACTGTCCTGGAAAAGTTGGCTTCGCTCTGCCTTCCGGAGTGCGTGATTTGTAACAGGATCAGGGAATGCGGGTTGATGCGCCTCATCTCCTTGATTAATTTTTCCAGGCTGCTGGCAGTCTGCTCGTAAATTCCCAATTGATTTTTCCGCGCCCGACTCTCCTGGGTTATGGTGAGAGCTTCCAGGAAGATGATCCCGGCCCCCCCTTCGGCCAGCTGCCGATACCGGGCGAAGGTGAGTTCCGTTGCGTTTCCAACCTCATCCGCATCGTTGCCCTCCATGGGTTGGTTCACAATCCTGTTGGGGGCTAATTTTTTTCCGATTTTAACGGCTGAACCCAGCATGGTCATTTCCTATCTTTCAGCTCGACCCGCGTCCCTTTCTCGGCTGCCAGGTAGGCGGCATAAATCGCCTCCACGGTCTCCAACGCTAAATCCAACCCAGAAACGGGCTCGCGGCCAGTGAGCAGACAGTCCACAAAATCATCCAGTTCTTGCGGATAGCCGCGTACCCAGTCTTCATCGGGGCTGGCAAAATTCCAGCCCGCTTTGGTCTCCAATTTTTCGGCGATGTACTCCTCCCCGAAGATATGAGGCGCGGGAGCATAGGCCACCACCGTGTCACTCGGGTTAATGTTCACCTGCACCACCGCGTTGGAGAGATACACCGTCATGGTATTGCGCACCCCGCCCAGCACCCCGTCTGAAGCAATGACGACGGCCTGGGAGCCGTCCTCAAAATTCATGATCATCGTTGCCCAGTCTTCTACATCTTCCCAGGAGCTGACAATCCATTTCTTTGCTTCTTTTTTGAAAGACTCGATACTCGTGTGCTGGGCAACTTCTGCGGTCACGGATCTAACCTGAATCCCTCGCCCCTGCTTTAACATCCCTTCATAGTGCTTGAGGTGCAGAACGGCCGAAACCGGGTGAGCTCCCAGCCTCAACAGAGCCCCGCCGCCCGAGGTCTTCCACCGCCGGGAGTAGGCCGCATGAGAACCAGAATGGCTCTCCTCGGCCCGGATGTCCAGGATGGTTCCCTGGCTCACCTTGATCAGGTTTTTAAGTTTGGTTACCGGAGGGGCATAAACCCAGTTTTCGGCATAGCAGAATTTGACCTTGCTTTTCCTGAGCGCAGCAACGACTGCTTTACAATTTGCCAAGGCTTCGCGGAACATTGTCTTCCGGTCCACGGAAACACCCACCAACTCTTCTGGCCTATCCTTTCCGAAATAGCCCGTCAAAGGCTTTTCACAAATCACGTGCTTCCCGGCTTGAGCTGCCTGAATGATAAACTCATGGTGCAGATCTGTGGGGACGCAAAGGTCTACGACATCAATGTCTTTCCGGTCCAGAAGGCGCCGGTAATCGTCGGAGACCTCGGGAATATTGTACTTCTTGGCCAATTCTTCAGCCCGCGCCCGAGTTCGGGAAGCTACGGCGGGAATCTCAACCTTCGACCCGCGCCATCGCTCAAAATTTTGTAAATGAAGACGAGCAGCAAATTGCGCCCCCACCATTCCGATGCGTAGAAGGTCCATAAATATCTCCCTTTTTAGAAAAGATTTGGCGCTTTGATTCCTTCTTCTTCAACTCCTCCAATTATTTTTTATCTTACCAAAAATATAATACACGGTTATTTTGTCAAGGCTTTTCTGCGAGCCCCTTTCTCTCCCGCCTCCCGGGCTCCTGCGGGGCATGGTGGCTCTTCTGCTCCCCTGGTTTATGCGGCAGCGAACCCGAGAAGTGCTCGCAGAAGAAAATATTACATAAGGATTGAGGAGATATGGTAGAATATGCAAGCAGAGAATAAATTTTGATGGAGGAAAATATGCATCACCTACAGCGCAAACATGTGAGTTTAATGCTGTTGATCAGCAT
>CAYQWO010000409.1:2858-4025 GCA_964421095.1 uncultured Syntrophaceae bacterium | reverse complement strand
GGAATCTTATCAGGAAATCACAGAGTGAGTGATGGTCAAGGCCTTCATTCCCTGGATACACTCAATGGCAGTGGTTCGCGATCGGCCATAATATAATTAGAAATTGTGGATCCTTTGACTATTGGGTCCAGGCGCTATTGACAGGGACTTGAAGGTATACTATTTGAAGACCCAGAAAAGGAAGAGGGAGGCTCCATGAAGAAACAGAAAATAGGACGAGCGGAAATCTGCCGGCGCTATCGCCGGCTTTACACGGGAGTGGTGGCGGACATTTTGGATTCCAAAGGGATTCGGAATCACTCCCTTCCACCATCCATCCGCCCCATGAGAGATGACATGAAAGTGGCGGGCCCGGCTTTCACCTGCCAGGGGGTTCAGGTGGGTGATATTACCAGCGACGACACGCTCATGCTCATTAAGATGTTAGAGGCCGTCACTCCCCAATCCGTGGTCGTCCTGAGCGCCGGCGGGGATTATTCTTCTTCCCATTGGGGGGAGATGATGACGCTCTCCGCGCGCCAACGGGGATGTACAGGCGCGGTGGTGGACGGAGGGCTGCGTGACGCTCCCTTCATCCTGAAGATGAACTTTCCAGTCTTTACCAAATTCTATATGCCAGCGAGCTCCATCAGCCGCTGGGAACTGAAGGAATATCAGGTAGCCATCCGGGTGGGCGAAACGGGGATTCAGCCGGA
Organism: uncultured Syntrophaceae bacterium; assembly: GCA_964421095.1. Taxonomy (GTDB): domain Bacteria; phylum Desulfobacterota; class SM23-61; order SM23-61; family SM23-61; genus CAYQWO01. The sequence goes on along the minus strand of CAYQWO010000409.1, from coordinate 3,330 downwards.
GGACTTTGTTTTGGGAGACATGGACGGCGTGGTCATCATCCCCAAAGCGTTGACCGAAGAGGTGCTTTTGGATGCCGAGAAGGCTGTGAGCAAGGAGCGAGGGATGCACCAGGCCTTGAGAAAGGGAATGCCCCTGAAAGAGGCGTACGAGCGCTACGGGGCTTTTTAGGACAGGATCCGGGCGTATCTGATCAGGGCATGCATGGCCCGGGCGGATTCGTCCTGGGTGGCATAGAAGGGGATCCCGGCTCTCTTGAAAAGGTCCAAGGCCGGGCCGACGCTGGCCATGGGAATCATGTTTCCGATGATTGGTTTGTTAAATTTCTTGGGCAGGCCGCAGATGATCTCGGTAGCATCCATAAGTTCCCGGATAGAAGCAGGGGAGCGCAATTGGAAGGGAAACATAAAGGGGATCATCATTAGAATCCCATCGATGTAATCCAGGCTCATGAGAATGTCCAGGGCCCGGGCA
>CAYQWO010000409.1:0-2848 GCA_964421095.1 uncultured Syntrophaceae bacterium | reverse complement strand
GGATTCCAGGGTGGGGGTGCAAAAGGCTGTAAGATTTTCCTGATCTTTTCCGCAGCTGATGGGTCCAGCTGGGGGACATCCAAACCCCAGGCCACGGCCGATTCGGCCATGGTTACGCAGTAGCCGCCCCCGCCGGAGATTATGGCTACGCGGTTGCTTTTGGGCAGCGGCTGGGTGGCCAAGGCCATGGCCATGTCGCAGGTGTGCAGTGGGTCGTAGCAGCGGATCAGGCCGGCCTGTCGGCAAAGGGCTTCGAAAATCTGGTCGTTGCCGGCCAGCGAGGCAGTATGGGAAAATGCCGCGCGCGCACCGACTTCAAACCGGCCCGCCTTGTATACTATGATGGGTTTCTTCCTGACGACTTCTTTGACCATCCGGAAGAATCGGCCCGCATCCTGAAGACCCTCGATGTATAGAATGATCGCCCGTGTCCCTTTGTCGTGTCCGAAGTATTCCAAGTAATCCGTCACTTCCAGCGTGGCCTGGTTACCGCTGCTGACGAAGCTGTGGAAACCATACCCCTTGGCCTTGGCCAGAAGCATGAGGTAATTGCCCAGGGTACCGCTCTGGGAGATAAAAGTAATGGAACCGCGAATGGGAGGCTCTTCGAACGCCAGGTTTAAATTGACTGGTGCGCTCCAGAGTCCCATGCAATTGGGTCCTACGAGGGGGATATTCGCCTGCGAAGCAATGCACCCTATCTCTTCCTGGAGTTTTTCCCCCTCCGGCCCGGCTTCGGCGAAGCCGGCAGAGATGATTAGGGCGCCGCGGATGCCATGCTGGAGGCATTTTCGCAAAGCCTGCGGAACCTGCGGGGCGGGAAGTGTAAAGACCGCCAGGTCAATATCCGGCGGTAAGTCGGTGATGGTGGCGAACGATTTCAATCCGGCCACTTCTTTGGCGTTAGGATTGACCGGATAAATCATCCCGCGATAGCCGGTGTTCAAGGGGCGGACGACCATGCGATGCCCCCATTTTTCCACCTGGGTCGAAGCCCCGATGACCGCAATCGCCTTGGGTTTGAAGATAGGGTCGAGGAAATTTAGCCTATCCATGAAGCTTACTCCGTATGCAAAAGCCGCCAGCTGTACAAGACCTACCTTGGGCAGTGGAATGCGGTTTGACGAATCGGCTATTTTGGCTGAAAGCTGACCGCTGACTGCTGATCGTGGCCTACAGGCGTAAATAATCTTCCCGCGGCGGGGAGAAAATGTCGATGATCTCGCAGGATGAATTCAGCGTCCTTCCCCCATGCTCGATGTTGGAGGGGAGGATGATGACGTTTCCTTTCTTCAGGAGATACTTTTTATCCTCGACGATCTCCTCGATCTCTCCTTCCACCACGATCATCAGCTGCTCCTGGGAATGTTGATGGAGCGGGAAAAAGGTGTGAGGCTCGATGCGCAAAAAGCTGATCAAGGCATTCCGCCCGGCTACCAGGCGGGTCAAACAGCCTTCGTGAAGTTTCTTCGGAGTGATGTCGGCCACTGTATAGATTTTTGCTTCCACAATCCTACCCCCTTTTTTCTCTTCCGCTGCCAGGCTCAATGAAATATCAGATCCTGCGGGGATTTTTCTCTATAGATATTTCACTACCAGGTCTCCGACCTCTTGGGTGGTATAACCCATTTCTCCGGCGGCCAGGCTTTTCACATGTTTCCCGAGGACCTGAACCATGGCCTTTTCGAGGCGCTGGGCCGCTTTTCTTTCTCCTAAATGGATAAGCATCATCTGGCAGGCGGAGATGGCGGCCAGAGGGTTGATCATGTTCTTGCCGGTGTACTTGGGGGCAGAGCCGCCCATGGGCTCGAACATGGAAACCCCGCCTGGGGTGGGGTTGATGTTTCCCCCGGCAGCAATACCCAGCCCACCCTGAATCATGGCTCCCAGATCGGTGATGATGTCGCCGAAGAGATTGTCCGTCACGATGACGTCGAACCATTCCGGGTTTTTGATCATCCACATGCATAGGGCATCGACATGCGTGTAGTCTGTTTTCACCTGCGGATAATCCCTGGCCACCTCCTGAAAGGCCCGGGCCCAGAGATCGGAGGCATAATTGAGCACGTTGGTCTTGGCGGCCAGGGTCAGCTTACGCTGCCGGTTGCGCTGCGCGCAAAACTCGAAAGCATACCGGAGGCAGCGCTCGACTCCCTTGCGGGTGTTGATGGATTCCTGGATGGCCACCTCATCGGGCGTCCCCTTTTTCAGGAACCCGCCGGCGCCGGAATAGAGACCTTCGGTATTTTCGCGAATGATCACAAAGTCGATCTGGTCCGGTCCCTTGTCCTTGAGGGGGGTATCCACGCCGGGGTAGAGCTTGACGGGGCGAAGGTTGATGTACTGGTCGAGGGCAAAGCGCAAACGAAGGAGAATGCCCTGTTCCAAAATACCAGGTTTTACTTCCGGGTGCCCGATAGCCCCGAGGAAAATCGCCTGCATTTTCCTGAGCTCCTCGAGGACTGAATCCGGCAGCGTCTCGCCGGTCTTAAGGTAGTGCTCGCCCCCCAGGTTATAAAAGCGGAGGTCGAGTTGAAAATTTTCTTTTTCGGCAACGGTACGTAGAACTTTCAGACCCTCGTTCACCACTTCTGGGCCGGTCCCATCTCCAGGAATGACGGCAATCTTGTAAGCCACTTTTTGTTCCTCCGAAAAGTTCCTTATCCTAATTTTAATAAATTTGTTCTCCTTAAACTAAGTTGTCAGAAAGGGTTCAAGGATTCAAGGGGCCAAGGGTTCGAGGGTTTCCGTGCTTTTTATTTCTGTTATTCTCGCTTGACCCCTAGACCCCTGGAATTCTGTCTTTCATGCGGGTTTCATCTTAAATTTCTTGATGTAGTTCATCAGC
>CAYQWO010000408.1:0-4027 GCA_964421095.1 uncultured Syntrophaceae bacterium | reverse complement strand
AGACAGATATAATCCTAAAAATCTGCGTTCATCTGCGTCCTAAGAAAGTTTCTGGATCATTCTGTCGCCAGACCCACCAAAACATCCCCCAGGGCCTTCAGGCCCTTGAGGTTGGTGGCTGGAAGGAAATCGTCAAGGTAGGGGAGAGCGGTGCGCATCCCCTGGCAGAGGGGGCGGTACTCCGGGCTTGTCAGGAGGGGGTTCATCCAGATGATCCGGCGCGCTCTTCTCTTGAGTTTTTTCATCTCCAAGTCCAACAGTTCCGGCTCCCCCCGGTCCCAACCATCGCTGATAATGATCACGGCTGCTGACCCGGCCCCAAGGTTCCGGGCATATCGATCATTAAACGTCCGCAGAGCATATCCGATTCTGGTTCCCCCCGACCAATCTTGCACCCGCTTACTGATGATCGCCAGGGCTTCAGCCCACCTTTTGTGCTTAACAATCTCCGTGATGCGCGTCAACCGGGTACTGAAAACGAAAATTTCACTCTGCCGATAGATCCTCTGCAGGCCGAAGATAAACTGCAGGATGAATCGAGTGGAGGGATCCATGGAACCACTCACGTCGCAGATCGCGAGGATTTTGAGCGGCTTGATTTTTCGCCTGCGTCTGACCAGCTCGAGAATCTCTCCACCGTAATGCGTCGTTTTGCGGAAGGTTCGGCGAAAATCCATCTCTCGGCCCCTGGCCGCAGGTTCTCGCCTTCTACTCAGCTTCATGGCAATCTGCGAAAGAAGGCGGGCAAACTCCCGGTCCAGAATTTCCCAGTCCTCCGGAAGAAACTGGCTGAAATCCTTGGCCATCAGGACCTCATCCGGGCTGTAGCCAACCTCTAATCTTTCTCCTTCCGCTCCCTCTTCCTCTGATGGTTCTTCCTCGCCCTCAGAGATCCAATCAATTTCTTCTTCCAAAGTCTCTTCGCCCCCTGGCTCCCCGGCCGGGGGTATGGCCCGCTTCTGCAGGATCTCCTGAATTTGTACCCAGAATTGTTCGAAGAGCTCTTCGTAAATCGGCAGGTCTTTTCGGCAGGATGTGAAGTTCGTTTTCAAAGCCATGGAAAAATCATCGCGGTTGGAAAGGTCGACGTATCCCAAACTGCGGGCGGCATCCATCACCCGGCTAGGGGTAATCTTCAGACCCCTTTCTTTCAACCGGCGGGCGAATAGAATCAGGTGGGAAAGGATCTCTCCTTGGCGAAAGACGCGCATATAAATTCCCGCCTTAGTAATTGATAGGATAAATAGGCGTAATATCTAAATCCGAAATTCTAAACTCGAAACAAATTTCAATGATCAAAATTTCAAACCCAAAACAGGAAAAGCCCTTCTTGAACCATTGGTACTTGAATATAGATATTGTTTCGTCCCGCGCCTCGCGGGATTCGTTCTTCGGATTTCGAGTTTTCTGCACTAAGACCTGGGAATCTGGGTGCAGGTCAGGCCATCGCTCGGGGGCAGGCTGCTTAACAGATTTTCGACTCCATACTCTTCCAGCTGCTTTAAATCCTGGTGGTATTTGAAGATGCAGCCCAGGGTCTCGCGTACCGCACCCGCGTCGAGTTCCTCTTTTCCTAAGGCCATCAGGGCCATCACCCAATCCAGCGTTTCAGCAATCCCCGGTCGCTTGTAAAATTCTCTCTGCCGTACCCGCTGCATGAAGGAACAGACTTGATCCACAAGCGTCCTGCCCACCATCGGTACCTTGGTTAGAACGATGCGCCGCTCTTTTTCCAGGGAGGGATAGTCAATCCAGTGATAGAGGCAGCGCCGCTTCAAGGCATCGTGCAGCTCCCGCGTGCGGTTGGAGGTCAAGATCACTTGCGGCCGCTGTTTGGCTTGGATCGTGCCGATCTCCGGGATCGTGATCTGAAAATCCGAAAGGACCTCCAGGAGGAAAGCTTCGAACTCCTCGTCGGAGCGGTCGATCTCATCGATGAGTAACACCACAGGTTTCCCGGAATCGTTCTGGATCGCCTCCAGGAGAGGGCGCCGGATCAAAAACTCCGAGCTGAAGATCTCTTTCTCCACTGCCTCTCGCGGGGCCTGGCAGATTTCGGCCTGTTTCATCCAGAGGATCTGTTTGGGGTAGTTCCATTCGTACAGGGACGTGCTCACATCCAGCCCCTCGTAACATTGCAGGCGGATCAGACGGGTCTCCAGAATTTGGGCCAGTACTTTGGCAATCTCCGTCTTCCCCACTCCGGCTTCCCCTTCCACCAGCACAGGTTTTCCCAGCTGCAAAGACAAATGCAAGACTGTCGCCGTAGGGCGATCCGCAATATATTTGGCTTTTTCCATCGCAGACTGGATTTCTTCGATCGTATCTAACATTGTCCGGGTCCCCTATCTTTTCCCTTCGCTCCCCGGCGTACCTTGATCATCTCCGCTACAATGCTCACGGCGATCTCCTCCGGAGTTATCGCCCCGATGTCCAACCCGATGGGGGCATGAACATTCTGAAGCTTTTGCGGGTCCACTCCCTTTTCTTGCAAATTGGTATAGACTGTTTGAACCTTCTTGCGGCTCCCGATCATGCCGATGTACTTGGCCTCGGTATTCACGGCCCACTCCAAGACCTCCTGGTCATAGGCATGCCCCCGGGTGACGATGACCAGGTAGCTGGACCGGTTGACCCGCAATTTGGGAAGGGCCAGCGGGAATTCCTCAGCGATCACTTCCTCGGCCTCGGGGAACCGCTCTTTATTGGCAAACTGGGGGCGGTCATCGACCACGGCCACCTGAAAGCCAACCATGGTGCTCATTTTAGCCACAAATAGAGAGATGTGTCCCCCGCCGAAGATGAATACCTTGGGAGTGGCCACGATGGGTTCGACGAATATATCCATAACACCGCCGCAGATCATTCCGCTTTCCGCAGCTTCCCTTCCGGTCAAGTCGAAATGGATGGTGCGCGGCTTCTCCTCGGCGATAACTTTCATCGCCTCCTGCCAGACTTCGGCCTCCATGCATCCCCCGCCAATCGTGCCCAAGATCTTGCCGTTATCAAAGATAAGCATTTTGGCTCCTACTTCGCGGGGCGTGGAACCCTTGGTGCTGATGATCGTGGCCAGCGCGCCGCTCCTCCCCTCGGACTTCATTTTGGAGATTTCCTCATAAAAATCTGGCATGCCATCCCCCATTTTAATTTCGGACGCAGATTTACGCAGATAAACACGGATAATTTTTTTCTATTTATTAAATCCTATTGATCTGCGTTCATCTGCGTCCTATTTGCCGCCTTATTTATTATACCTCATTAATATCGCTTCCAGCACACCCCCGCCGATCGCCCGGGCCTTTTCTGAGATGGCGAAGCAATATTCCCGGATGCCTCGCGGGTCCACATCCCCTACTTTGGTCTGCTCCTGCACCCAGAGCCCATCGCGCAGGATTCCCCTCAGAACTCCTGTAATCCCTGTGGCCACGGGTAAACCTTCCACCTCTGCCACCACCTCTTCCTTATCCACCCGATCCCCGATCCGCTTATTCGCCTTAAACCTGCCGCTGGCCGGAGCCTTAAGGACCCTTTCCCAGGTATACCCGCAAATCTCCCCCGGAATGCCGGTATCGGGTTCGGCCTCTCCTTCCTCGATCACCTTTCCCAGCCGATGCCCGCGATTGGTCTCGACGACTAAGTGCGCATCCTCACCGGCACGGAAGCCGGGCCCAAGGCCGATCACCAGGGGGGCATCGCTGACGCGGGTTCCGGTGTTTCTCTTGGCCAGGATGGCGTCCACGAGCACATCGGGGTTGAGCGCCTGGCGGATGGCGCATTTCGGGTCTACGACCACCGGCACCTTTCCTTCCTCCCAGGCGCGGAAAATTTCTTTTTGGCCAACCACCCGTGTGGCCAGAAGCCCCTCGACTTCCTTCTGGCCATCGAATACGGCTTCGCAGAAAGACACCGCTCTACGTACGGCCAGGGGCTGGGGGATTTCCGTGAGGCAAACGCGGAAGCCGGAACGGGTCAAGCGGTGGGCCACTCCGGTAGCCATTTCCCCGGCCCCTTTGACCAAAATGATCAG
>CAYQWO010000407.1:0-4037 GCA_964421095.1 uncultured Syntrophaceae bacterium | reverse complement strand
TCTGGAGTTGTTATCCTACATAGGCCATTGTACCGGGCACGCCACAGGAGATAAGTTCTTCAATGGGATACCGGAAGATGCGCTCCCCGCCGTCTTTTGTGACCACCACCTCCTCTTCGATCCTCGCTGCGCCTCTACCATCTGCCGAGGGGCAGTAGGTCTCCAGGGCAAACACCATTCCCTCTCGAATCGGGTAAGGATGCTCCAGAGAGAAGAGTCTCGAGATCACCGGCTTTTCCCAGATGCTAAGCCCCACCCCATGGCCGAACTGCAGGAGAAAGGCTTCGTCCTCTGTCTTTAAACCGAACTCCCCCGGAGCTGGCCAAGCCCTGGCCACATCCGCGGTCGTGGCTCCCGGTTTAACCGCATCGATGGAGTCCTTCAGCCATTTCCACGCAGTGGCATAGGCTTCTAACTGTTGCCGGGAGGGCTGGCCGCAGATAAAGGTCCGGTAGTAGCACGTGCGATAGCCCATGTAAGAATGCATAATGTCGAGAAAGATCATGTCCCCCGGCCGAATGATCCGATCCGAAAAGGTGTGGGGATGAGGTTTACCACGCTCTCCCGCCACACTGTTGACGCACTCCACAAGCTCAGACCCAAGGGAATAAAGGACATGGTTGGCGGCTGCTACCAGATCATTTTCCCTGTTCCCCGGACGAATATGACGAACCACTTCCTCGTAGGCGGCATCCACCATGGCGGCGGAGACCTGCAAAAGCTCAATTTCGTCTTTTGTTTTAGTGATCCGTGCTTCCAACATTACTTCCTGGCCGTCCACAATTTCTAACCCTCTCTTCTCCAAGGTCCGGATTAACGGAATATCGGCAATATCCATCCCCACCGGTTGCTTATCAACGCCATATTCCTTGAGCCACTTAAGGACATCACCCGCCACCTTCTCCACACTCCCTGTCTCGGGTGGAATGGCCCCGCGCATCGATCCGACCGCAGGAAAAACCCGATCCGCCATCCATGGGCAGGAGATCTTCTTCGCTGGCGTGGCCGGATCGAAAAGCAACGGCTCTCCCTCCCTTGGCAGAATACAGTACCGGTTCATTTTGTTGCGGCCCCACTCTCCAACATGCGTACCGGTAATATAGCGGATGTTATCAAAATCGTAACAGACCAGAGACCCGAGATTGCTCGCCTTTAAGGCCGCCTTGGCCTTGGCCAGCCGCTCATGGCGCAGTCTTTCGAAATTTACCCTCTCCTCAAAATCAACACCCATCGTTCCGTATCTCATCGCAGTCCTCCAGCGAAGGTATAACCCAATAGTCTAATAAAGAAACCCTGCGGAATCCTCCCCCAGCTTCTATGCTTCGGCCATCACCTCCAAAATGATCGTTGATCGCAGCTTCTTAGCTTGCTGAGCCTTCTGTCATTCCCAATAGAATTTTCGCGCCTTTTCCAGTTCTTGATCGGTCGCTCTTTGGTAAGTGAGGTATCGCGAGACCCCTAATTTTTCCATCTTTTTTAAATCCACCAGCGTCTCGGCCAGCTTGATGGCCGCCGCCGCAGCATCCACGACCGGCACCCCTGTCCCGGGTATCTCAAAATATTCAAAATAGGAAAGGGCCGGGGCCAGCCAGGCATCCGCACAAATGATCACTTCCGCCCCGTCCTTGATGCATTCTTTGGCCACAGCTTCGAACTTGGGCTTTATGCTCCCATCCATCACCTTTTTATCGAATAACCCTTCCACCTCCTGTCCCGTTAATTCGCAAGAGCGAATGGGGTTGGGAATCGCTCTGCTTTCCAGACCATAGAACCGGATCAGGTTTGATTTCGGCGCAATTAGGCGGCGAAAGACCGTAATGCCTGCAAACTTTGCCCCCAAGACACAGGCCAAATGACAAGCCGCTTCCGTAATCCCCACCACCGGAATGGATAATACCTCTTTCAAATACTGTAGCCCGGTATCCGTCGCCGCTCCTACAATCACGGCATCGCAACCCTCTTTTTCCGCTTTCCACCCAGCCTCCACGAACCACCGATTATTTAGAAACTCGATGTAGGGGAAATGAACTGTCCAGGAAGATTTATCCGGATAGTAAATCTGGATTTTAGTATCTGGACGAACCCTGGTGATCCGTTCAAAGTATTTTTCAAACCCCTTCCACACCGGAGTAAAATCCAACCCGGCTTCCCTTTTCGTTTCCTTGGGCAATAAATTCGTCCAGCCTAATTTCATAATATCCTCCTTTATGATTTCTTCACTGGAACAAAACGACCATTGGGCTTTCCCACTAGTTCTCTATTGTCGGCCATAATCTCGCCCATGACCATCGTGAACACGGGCAGGCCTTTCAGCTTCATCCCCTCAAAGGGCGACCATTCATTCGCCCGGGTAAGAAGGTCCTTAGCCCGCACTGTTGTTTCTCTTTCGGGATCGATGATCACGATATCCGCATCGGCCCCGGGGACAAGCGCCCCTTTCCGCGGATACAGGTTTAGCAACCGGGCCGCTCCTTCACTGGTGACCTTCACCATCTGCTCGATGGATAACCGTCCTTTCCGCACTCCTTCACTAAACATCACAGAGCAAAAAATCTCCACCCCCGTCGCAAAACCCGGAAGCGCGGACCATAAATCTCCTTTTTGCTCCTTCTCTTTCCGCGTATAGGGACAGGTATCCGTACCCATGGTTGTGATGACCCCATCCCGTAAAGCCGACCAGAGCGCCTCCTGATCTTCCTTCTCTCGCAACGGAGGGTTAATCTTGCCAAAAAGACCCAGTTCCCCGTACTTGGTCAGCGTCAAATAGGTGGGGGTCGTTTCCCCGTAAATGCGCACCCCTGCTTTCTGCCAGCGAGCCAATTCCTCAACGGCCTCTTTCGTGCTCATATGGGCGATATGAACGGGGGCACCCGTCGCCTTGGCGATCCAGGCCGCAGAATCCAGACTCATGGGTTCGATAAAATCCGGCCGGGCTTCGGTCCAGGCCGGCAGGTCCATGCGTTTATTCTCATAGCGCGGCTGGAGAAGATCCATAATGTCCTGCTCCTCGCAGTGCAGGGTAGCCATCGCCGGGAATCCATATTCCGCAAAAATCTCACAGGCCCGATACACCATACCATCATCACAGCCTAATTGGCCGATCTTCCGTCCCTCTTCTCCTTTGTAGGCCGTATAAAACATCTTAAACCGGCACATGCCCATATCGCAGACCTGTTTCAATTCATCCAGATGCGCCGGAACCTGGATGGCACAATGAAAGGCATAATTGACGAAAGACTTGCCCCGTCCCCATTCCATCGCCCTGGAGGCGGCCGGAATATAAGAGCCCAATGTCGCCAGCATGGAAGATATCGTCGTCACCCCGTTCAGTGCCGCCCCCGGGGTCTCCGTCTTGAAATCACTCTCAATCCGCTCGAAAGGGCCGCCGGCGCCCAAGTGATAATGAATATCGATCAGGCCGGGAATGATGTACCCGCCCTGGGCATCGATGAAACGATGGGCATCCGGCAACATCGCGTCAGACCCCACCGCAATAATCTGGGTCCCTTTTACCGCCACCCCGCCGATGATCGTGTTCTGGGGTGTGACTACAACCCCATTCTTAATCACTACATCCGCCTTCATCACGATCCCTCCTTTAAATTAATTTTCAAGCCGGCACATCCCTTTTCGATGGAATTCCATGAAATCCGGAGATAATTCTTTCCCTTCTCCGCATCCTCTGCGGGAAAGGATTCTTATTCCAGGGATAGAATAGAATACCTGGGCCTTTACACGCAAGGAAAATAGGGTGCTCCTGCATCCTACTGCAATATTTCCTTCGCTACCTTTACGATCTTCTCGGCATTCGGCAAATAAAACTTTTCCAGGATCGGGCTGGCCGGTACAGGCGTGAAGGGTGCTCCCACCCGTTTGATGGGCGCGTCCAGGGAATAGAAAGCCTCATCGGCAATGAGGGCCGCGATTTCTCCGGCGATGCCGCCAGTGGTCGGGGCCTCGTGGACGATGACTACTTTGCCAGTCTTCTTTACCGAATCAAGAATCGCCTCCCGGTCCAAGGGCAGCAGAGTTCTTGG
>CAYQWO010000406.1:0-4043 GCA_964421095.1 uncultured Syntrophaceae bacterium | reverse complement strand
GCGCCCGGCCGAGGCTGTCGGCGCTCACCCTTCTGGCCCCCGAGCCATGTCACGGCGGTGGCGATCGTGCAGAGGCATTATGGGTCAGCCCAGCGGCTGACCTCAACAAGTGTCACCCATGTCTGTTTACAACATATTTGAGTTGATTTGTCCTTGACAGCCTGGAAGGAAAAAGTTATTATAAAAATGTAAGTTGCAAAGAGTTCTGGTTTGGAACAAGAAAAGCCGCATAGCTCTTGATGCTTATGCGGCTTTTTTATTGCGCCGGCCCGGGCTATCGCATCTTATCAGCGTAAAAAAGGAAGGAGGTGAAATGCCATGGCCAGAGGTCGAGTCAAATGGTTCAATGAGCAAAAGGGATTTGGATTTATTTCCCAGGATAGTGGCGATGATTTATTCGTGCACTTCTCATCCATTAAACAAGACGGTTTCAAGGTTCTTCATGAAGGCGACGAGGTCGAGTTCGAAATCGCCCAGGGTAAGAAGGGCCTGCAAGCTATCGATGTGGTGAAGTGCTGAGGACCTCAAATCAGACCGTAAAACCCCGGGAGAGTTTAAAATCCCGGGGTCTTTCTTTGCGCGACCGCTGGCGGCGATCCGGGTTGGCGCGATGCGCAAATAAGAATTCTGATGAAGAGGTATAAATGGCTAGAGTAAGGAGAAATCTTTACCGGAGAAGTTCCAAAAGGAAAGCACCCCCAAAAACCTTTAAAGCAACCTGCGCCCGTTGTGGGAAGGAGCTGTTGATGGAGGTCCCTCCTCCAGAAAAGGCTCTTCTTTGCCTCGATTGTTACAATAAATGAGGAGAGAAAAGCGATCTATTCAAGGAATCCACGGGACGTTGTTTCTGAGTGAACTTACAGCCACTTTTATTCTTTGCCAAAATGCCAACCCAAAAATTTTATTTCTTGAAAGAGTTCCAAGCCTTGCCGAAACTTACAAATGTGTATGAGTCCGAGTGAAATTCATGGGAGGGGACGTCGTTCATTTTATTCATTTTCTTGCCCTCTCTGCCCGAACGGCAAAGCAAAAACCTTTACTTTCCACACACCGTTTTTGGCCCCTGTTTTTGAGGTCGCAATTTGCGACCTCAAAACTTCGGATTCTGCCGGGTTCAGTTGAAACATGAAATCGCCGCGGAAACGATCCCGATTCCTTTTGACCTGTTCATTCAACCTTTTAGTGCTCACTCCATAAAGCTTGGCCAGATCAGAATCAATGATGACCTTCCGTCCTCGAAGATGGATGATAATTCCCTCAATCTCTTTCGACCGGAATTAATGCCTTATCAGAAGACATAATCCAGACCTCATCTGACAAAGTCGCTGGCCGGGGGCGTCGAGGGATTATTACCCTTTCTTTTACCCCCTTTTAGAGGTAATACCCTTTTTCCTCCACAAGGCACCCGGACCGCGCCCTAAGCATTCAACTTTCTTAGCATTTTGAAGGTCACGCAAAACCCTTCGAATCATATCTCGGCTGACACCCGGGCAATTCCTCTCTAAGTCATTCAAGGAAAACTCCTTAGAAAACCCCTTAATGACCGCTTCAACTAGGTCTGTCTTAGCCCCACGAGGACTCTTTATCTGCCCAACACGCTCTTCAAATTCCCGGTAGGCGCTTTTGAGGATAAAAAGCAGGTAGTTTATGTATGGCCAGGGATCATGTTTGCCCTCATGCCAGCCTTGAGAACTTTGCTCCAGGGTCTCGTAATAGCGTTCTTTATTTTGCTCGATGAGGCGTTCCAGACTGATATAGCGTCCTACTTCATAACCAAGATGGTAGCATTGGAGTAAAAGCAAGAGACGGGAGACCCGTCCGTTTCCATCTCGGAATGGGTGGATGCACAGAAAGTCGAGATTAAAAGCCGCCAGGGCGATGAGCGGATGGACCCACTTTTCATAGAGGCAATCCTTCCACAATTCGATCAATTGGCCTATCGCTTGCGGAGACCTGGATGCCTCGACCGTCTTGAATCTTACCCGCTCCCGGCCATCGGGGAATTTTTCAATGATGTTCCCATCCTTTTGCTTATATTTGCCGGCATCCCCAATATCCCCCCGGATCGTTTGGTGAAGCTTCAGAATGATCTCCTCTGAAATGGGTATATTCTTCGCCTGTTCATGGATAAGCTTCAGCGCATCACGATAACCCCGAATCTCTTCTTCATCTCGGTCCTTCAATAAAGATTTCCCGAATACCACGGTTCGGACTCGGCTTTGTTCAACCTCGACCCCTTCGATTCGGTTGGAGGAGACGGCGCTTTCAATCAGGGCATGCTCTCGCAAAACTTTGAGCTTTTGGGGGGACTGCCGAGTAAAGAGCTGCTGCTTACCCCGTGCTTCCCCTAAATCAGCGAGGAACCAAGAGGTTATGGCGGGGATGGCTTCCGGCTTTCCGGAAAACTGCCGTAGGGTGGTCATCTCTTTTGATCCTCGAATTCTTGCCAGAAGATAGGCTCAAGCATAAATGATCCAGTGGGGATACGTTTCTCCAATTCGTCCACCCTCCAGGCTAATTCCTTGCTGCTGGCCATGGCCTCCCGCAGTCGCACAAAGTGAATTTTGGGGTCGGGTCTTGAAATATCACTTTTTATCATGGAAGGCCCGAGTCCCATGCCATCCCTTTTCTTTAACGTCAACAACATCAACCCCTTTTTTCCGTAGGTACGAAACAACCTTTGGCGAAACGTTTTCATCAGTTAGAAATTTTAAAGAGTTGATTTTCATCAAACAGGTTCAAGGTCAACCAATATTTCATTCTTAAGGGCATGGGCGGCATATTCCAGACATGCGCGAATATCATCTTTGCTCAAGTGTGGATAATCTTGAATTATTTCATCCTCAGTAGCGCCAGACGCAAGAAGCTTGAGGATAAACTCCACTGATATTCTTGTTCCTTTTATGACTGGTTTTCCTCCCAGTATCTCCTTATTGGCTGTTATTCTGGTCATAATAATATCTCCTCCTTGAGCGCATTATACCAGAAAATCGGGAAATCTTAAAAACGGGCTTACTCCAATCTCCTCTCGCCAAGGCGCCAGGACGCCAGGGACTGCCGGGCCAAAGTCCTGAGTCCTGATTCCCCAGGAAGAAAGGCCTTTACTCTTGCTATTTTCTAAGATTGCGAGTAGAAAGAAATGGAAACCTTCTATGGAGCCAAAGGATATGTCTGAAATGAGTCGAAAGCTTAAGAAGACCTTCGAACCCGCCTTTATGGGACCCTTAGCGGTCAAGAACCGCCTGGTTATGGCACCCATGGGAAACCGTCTGGCCAGTGAAATTGGAGGGGTTACCCAGCGGCAGATCGATTATTACGCCGAGAGAGCCAAGGGGGGAATCGGAACGATTATTACCGAAGTCACCTGCGTCGATCATCCTCTGGGCGTGACCGGCCCCACGAGCCTCACTATCCATGACAATAGTTACATCGGGGGGCACAATGAATTGGTGGAAGCGGTGCACGCTTACGGTACGAAGGTCATCTGCCAGCTGGTACACGCCGGGCGACAGACCCGCCCCTCCAGCATCAAAGGCCAGCAGCCCGTGGCACCCTCGGCCATTCCCTGCAAGTTTATCAACGTGATGCCCAGAGAATTAACCACCCGGGAAGCGGAGGAGATTGTCCAGAAGTTCATCCAAGCGGCCCGGCGGGTCAAGACCGCGGGCTATGACGGAGTCGAACTGCATGGTGCCCATGGCTACCTGATCGCCCAATTCATGTCGGCGAGCAGCAATCAGCGCACGGATAAGTACGGGGGAAGTTTTCAGAAGCGGATGAACTTTCCCCTGGAAATCATCCGGGGAATCAAGAAATCACTGGGCGACCGGTATCCTCTCCTCTTCCGCTTCAGCGCGGAGGAATTCGTGGAAGGCGGGAGGAATTTGGAAGAGTCCAAGCAGGTCGCCCGGCTATTGGAAGCCGACGGCGTCCATGTCTTAGACGTCACTGCGGGCACCTATGATTCCATGCCCACGATGATCGAGCCCATGTCCTACCAAGAAGGATGGAAGATCTATTTGGCTTAAGAGATTAAAAAGGTA
>CAYQWO010000405.1:2355-4051 GCA_964421095.1 uncultured Syntrophaceae bacterium | reverse complement strand
GAAGGACAGGCGGATGATATAGGCCCCTCCCACATTTTCCTCACTGCCTCCGCTTTCTGTGGGGCCGGGACGATCGTATATATTTCTTTGGCCGAGAGGATTGCCGGAATAGTCAGGGTGATCGCCTTCCGGGGAACGGCCACCAGGGAAGGATACCGGGCATCCGGGTTAGGGTGATCTTTGTAATCCCGGTATTGCTGCCTGACAGAACGGGAGTCTATGGTGATGAGCCGGACCATCTGGGAATCATAAATATCCGAGCCCGGCTCATTGAAGGCGATATGCCCATTCTCCCCGATCCCGATGCAGGCGATATCCAGGCCTCCGCACCGCCGGATGAGCCCGGCATATTGCCGGGCCACTTGCTCTGCCCCACCCTTCAGCGCTTTCATGAAATAAACCGCTTTTGGGCAGACGTGATCAAAGAGATGCTCCCTCAGATAAACCTCGAAAGTATTCGGATGGAACCGCGGCAGTTCTACGTATTCATCCAGATGGAAACAAATGACCTTGACCCAATTGATGTCTTTTGTTTTAGACAGGTGGGCCAGGAATTCATTCTGCGAAGGGGCGGCGGCAAAGACCATCGTTACCCGGCCTTTTTTCTCAATGAGGCGTTTCATGGCCAGCGACACGTCTTTGGCAGCAGCTTTGCCCATCTCCTCCCGGGTAGTTAAAATATTTAACTCCAGAGAACGCTTGGTCAACAAGGAGCTATTTTTCATCTCTCGATCCTCTGATCAAGAAGCAATCCGCCAACCATCTTTACCGCAGAGCACGCCGCGAACGCAGAGAAACAATTTCTGCATTTAAATTTTTCGGGTTCGGTTTTGATTTTATCTCAGCGGTCTCTGCGTTCTCTGCGGTGAAAAATTGGCACTATTTCACCGGAATCGGTAATGAATAATAGGTCAAAAATTCGTTGGTGTACATGTCGCTGGTTTTCACGTTCACTTTCAGGTCCCGGTACTGGGCGATGATTTTGATAGAATCGGCCATCTTCTTATCGTCCACCCAGCCGATGCCGTTTTGTTTATAACGGCCCGTCCGAAAGAGGTCGATGATCAGCTTCAGGTTGGCCAGTAGGACTGGCTTGTCGATTTCGGGCCTATGTTTGGCCATAATCTCGATAGACTCCTCGGGGTTCTTCAGGGAAAATTCCCACCCGCGAAGCGATGCTTTGACAAACCGCTTGATAATTCCAGGATTTTCCTTGATGTACTTTTCCGCCGCTACGAGGGCGTTGGAGTACACATCCACCCCCCAGTCGGCAAACATCATGTATTTCACATTTTCCTGCCCCATGGCCTTGTAGAAGAAGGGGGCCCCGGAATAATAGTCAAAAATCACATCCACCTGTTTGCTGGCCAGGGCGCTATATTTCGCTTCCGGGGCAATGTTCACGAAAGTTACCGTGTTCTCATCAAATCCGTTGGCGGTCGCCAGGGCCGGGAAGATCGTGCGCTGGGCATCTCCTGGAGGAGCCCCGATCTTCTTGCCCACCAGGTCTTTGGGACTGGTGATTCCTGAATCTTTCCACATCCACATGCAGTACGGGCTCTTATCGAAAAGCATGGAGACGATTTTGACCTTGGCGCCCTGCGCTCGGGCCACGACGAGCACGCCGGCATCTACGATTCCAATATCTGCCGATCCCACATCTACCCTCTTGACCACATCCCCGGACCCCTTCCCC
>CAYQWO010000405.1:0-2345 GCA_964421095.1 uncultured Syntrophaceae bacterium | reverse complement strand
GAGGATATTGACGTCCAGCCCCTCCTCTTTATACCAGCCTCTATCCAAGGCTACGAAATAAGGGGAATGGTCTCCTAAGTAAAACCAGTTCAGATTGAAGTTAACCTTGTCCACCGCCAAAGACCAGCCGGCTAAACCAAAGATTAAAAAGCTGGCGAACCATGCGCTCCCGATTATTTTAATGTTTTTCCTCATTTTGCCCCTCCTTTCCCCTTTCTTTTCTCTTTACTTGACTGAAGATCAAAGTAGACTTTTTCCTCTCTCCGCCTCGCCGCGTCTCCGTTTCCCCCTTTTCCCTTTCTCTACTTCTGTGTTTCCCAAGGCATCATGATTTTTTCCACGATCCCGACGAGTCCAAAGAGCCCTACCCCGATGATCGTGATTAATATCAATGAGCCGAAAATAACCGGGGTGGCTAAGGTCGTCTGGGAGGCGATGATCAAGGACCCCAAGCCCTTGTCCGAAGCGATAAACTCTCCCACGATCGCTCCAGTCACAGCGGTGGTAGCCGCGATTTTCAAACCGGAAAAAATATAAGGGAGAGAATTGGGAAGCTGGATCTTGACCAGCTTCTGCCATTTTGTAGCATGAAGGTACCGCACCAAGTCCAACAGATCTTCTTCCACGGCCACTAATCCGGTAGCTGTATTGATCACCACCGGGAAGAAAGAAATCAGAAACACGATGAGCATGTTCGGCAGGATGCCGTATCCGAACCAGATCATGAAAAGGGGGGCGACGGCGATCTTGGGCAGGGAATTTAAAAAAACCAAAAAAGGAAGGATGGTACGTTTCAGCCAGTCTGACCAAACCACGGCGATGCCCAGAATCACCCCGACCAGGGCCGAGAGCAAAAATCCCCCCATCACTTCATAAAAGGTGGCCAGGAAGTTGAAAGGCCAACGGAACTTGGTCTGGAAGAGAGTCTTGATCGCCGCCAAAGGAGTGGGAAGAATAAACTCCTTTACTCCGAAAAGAACCACCCCAAAATGCCAGACCAGAAGCACGACCACAAACATCAAAATAGTTTGACTGTTATTTTTCACCCATTCCGAGATTTTCAAGCTTCACCCCTGTTCGTCTTCCCGCAGAAAATCAAGGTCCTTCTTTTCGATACCCCGGCGGAGCATGGCTTCGGCGAGTTTCAGGCATGATTCTATATCCGCAAGATGGCAGACGGAAGAAGGAGCGTGAGAATAGCGGATGGGAACTCCTAAAGAGATGGAGGGAATGCCCGCAAACTCCTGGGACACGGCCGCCGCGTCAGTGTACGAATTCCCATAAAGGGCCTGGAACTGAACGGGAATGCCCTTCTCCTGGCTCACCTTCAGAGCCATGGCCTTAAGCCCCGGGTGGATAAAATATCCCCTCTTGGGCGATTCCAGGAAATCTCCCAGGTCGATGACCACTCCGGAACCCAAGCGCACAGGCTTGTTGCTCACCGGACTATCGGGAGTATCGCCGGATAAAGCCACATCCAGGGCCATAAACCAATCAGGCCGGGTGAATTGTGCGGCCGTGCGCGCACCGCCCAGGCCCCTCTCTTCCTGGACCGTTCCCACCGCCCAGAAGGTTCCGGGAAAATTCCCGTCGGCCAGCCTTTCCATGAGCGCCACTAAGACCGCACAGGCGACTCGATTATCCATGGCCTTGCCGCAGCAATAATCGGGATCGTTCCAGCGTCCAAAGGGCACGTCAAAGGATATGGGGTCGCCGATGGAGATCCCCATCCGTTCGACCTCTTCTGCGCTTCGAGCTCCCACGTCGATGTAGAGGCTGCGATGGGGAATCACCGTACGCTTCTCCTCTTCGGTCATAAGGTGCCCGGACTTGATCCCCACGATCCCGGGAATCCGCCCGATGCGGACTCGGGTGTTGGGAAGCCAGGAATCGCTGAACCAGCCGAGTTTATCAAACCGGATGGTCCCTTGCGGGTCAATATCCCGAACGACACACCCGATCTCGTCGCTGTGAGCGGCCACGGCCACTGTCAAGCCAGGTCTTTGCCCATTTTTCTTCGCGTAGATGTTCCCGTTTACTCCCACCTGGATTTCATCCGCAAACGGTTTCCATTGATCTCTCAAATAGCGAACCACCGCCTGCTCATGGCCTGGAAGTCCATCCAGCAGGGTCAGTTCTCGCAAAAAATTAGCCAGGCGTTCTTTCACCCATTCCTCCCAACTCCCAAGATGAACCAAGCTATTATTGGGAACTCACATCGAGATTTTTAAAAGAAAGATCTCTGCCCTATTCCGATGGCGATTAAATTACCACGGGTCATTGGTTCGGTCAATAAAAAATGCCTATGATTGGCTCTCATCTTTGTTGTGGCCCGGGCGGGAGGG
>CAYQWO010000404.1:0-4059 GCA_964421095.1 uncultured Syntrophaceae bacterium | reverse complement strand
CCTCAGGAAGTCTTTCCTTCACAATCTGGAATAGCTCCAAAAGCACGTTGTCGGGGGCGGGAGCCATAACATACTTCCAAAACCCGAAATCAGAGATTTCTTTCCGAAACTTGACTCCCTTGGCTTTCATGTGAGACACAAGGGCTTCCAGGTTATCCGTCTGAATCCCGATATGGTGAATCGCCCCTCTTCCTTGATCTTTCGGGGGTTGATCATAAAAATGGAGACGACCCTGGCCAATGGCCAGAAAAACATTCCGCGCGCCGGCCATCTGCATGTCGGCCAAAATCTCTCCCCCGAACATCTCTTGATAATATTTCAAACTGGCATTGATGTCCGAGGCAAACAGGTGGGCATGGTGGACGTGGTTTTGCATCTTCCTTTATCCTCCTAAATTTTGCTAAATAGTCCGGAAATTTCGAAGGGAGTTTACAAGATTGATACAAGAAGGTCAATAAGAATTGAAATCGAAAACAGAGTCCAAGAAGATCAGGGCTATTTAAAACAAGAAAGCGGTCCACCCAATAGGCTGTTGACAGGCAGTCTCCCTTAGGTTATGGTAGCGAATACGAAATTTATTGACTGGTGACCAAAGCATTTCCCCTCAACCTTCAACCTTTTTCTTCCAGTGGAGGAGGGAAAAGTTCTAAGGAGTAAGTTCGTTCATATTATTAAAAAATCAGAAAAGGAGGGATCTGCGAATGAGTAAGTATGAGAATATTCTCCAGGAAACCAGAAAGCTGCACCAAAAAATGGTAGATTGGCGCCGGGATTTCCATCAATATCCGGAGGTCGCCCTGCAGGAGTTCGAGACAGCCAAAAAGGTGGAAGCGGTTTTAAAAGGGCTCGGCCTGGAAACGAAAATGATGGTCAATGGGACTGGGGTGCGGGCAATGCTGAGGGGCGGCAAGCCGGGAAAGACATTTGCGCTCAGGGCTGATATAGACGCCCTGCCGCTGCAAGAGGAGACGGATGTTCCTTACAAGTCTAAAAGACCGGGAGCCATGCACGCTTGCGGCCATGATGCCCATACGGCCATGCTTTTGGCAGCCGCCACGGTCCTTGTGGAAAGGAGGAAGGAGCTGCCGGGCAATGTGGTCTTCCTCTTCCAACCTGCGGAAGAAACGGGGGGAGGAGGAGGTAATATGGTGGAAGAGGGGGCCATCGCCGGAGTTGACGGGATATTTGCCATTCACGTGTACTCCTCCTTGGATTTCGCCATCCTGGGCTATAAAGCAGGCCCTCTGTTGGCGGCCGGCGATTTCTTCGACGTAAAAATTATGGGCAAAGGAGGGCACGGCGGTTTGCCGCACCAGGCTGTAGATCCCGTTGCAATTGCGGCGAATGCTATTTCAGCCTTACAGACGATTGTGAGCCGGGAAGTCGATCCCCTGGAAAGCGCTGTTATTAGCATCTGCAAAATGGAGGCAGGAAAAGGAGCGTACAACGTCATTCCAGACTCGGCGACTTTTGGAGGAACGCTTCGTTCCCATAATCCTGAATTAAGAGAGTTCCTTCCCAAAAGGATAAAGGAAATATTGAATGGATTAACTTCAGGAATGCGCGCCAGCTATGAATTCAACCTGATGAGCAAGTTCCCGGCAATGATCAATGATGAGCAGATGACGAATTTCGTGGTGAATATCGCTCGGGATTTTTTGGGGAAGGACAAGGTTTTACAAATAAAGCCCATGATGGGGTCAGAGGATTTTTCCTATTACCTGCAAAAAATCCCGGGTGCTTTTGTATTCCTGGGAGTGGGGAACAAAGAGAAAGGGATCATCTATCCCCAGCATCACCCCAAGTATGACATCGATGAAGACATCCTCCCGATTGGAGCTGCCCTGCATGTAGCTGTGGCGTTGGAATATTTAGCAAAAAAATGAAAACCAATGCGCCCCCCTCAGCCCACCCTCTCCCTCAATTTGGGGGAGAGTGAGGGGGCCAATTTTCTGAGTAATTAGGCAGAACTGCGCAGCTATCAGAAGCTCAGGGAAGGAGGTGAATTAACAGGTATTTGGAGAACTACTGGCGGCATTTGTACTGACTTTTAAGGGGTAGGAAAAATTTGAAAGGAGGGATTGGGATGGAACCTGAGTGGCTGAAGCAAGCAACAGGCTTTGGCATGTGGTTTATCGGCGTTCTTACGGCCGGTAATGCTTTGCTCTTAACGTTTTTCATTTACCGGCATGCTCACAAATATGGCCTGAAAATGGGCCTGAAAGCGGAATCGATGAAAGAATCGATCAAGGCGGCTCTGATCACTTCCATCGGCCCGTGCATGGGAATTTTTGTCGGCATGACCGTACTCGTTATCGCTCTGGGCGGAGCAGTGGCTTTCATCCGCGAGTCTGCGGGTGTGGGCTCCATAATGTTCGAATTGATTGCCTCCAGGTCAGGGGCGGAAGCTGCCGGGGTAAAACTCACCCGGGAAGGAATGAATTCCATTGGTTTGGCGACCATCCTCTGGACTATGGCCACCGCTTCAGTGGCTTGGGTGCTAATCGGAGGGGTGTTTACCCGCTGGTTGCCGAAACTGAAGGATGTGATGGGTCAGGGGAATCCCAAACAGATGGCCATCATCTCTGCGGCCATTATGCTGGCAGCGTTTGGCCGTCTGCTCATCTCTGACAGTATCAAGCCTCTAATCGACAAGGGGTTTTTACCGCCTTTTATCGGGATGATCATCGCCTTTCTGGTAGCCATCGGATGGTTGATCTGGTCGGATAAACTCAAGAAGCCGATCATGAAGGAGTACTTCATATTGATCGCCATTGTGGTCGGTATGGCCGTATCCCAATTTATAAAACTGGGTATGGCCAAGTAACCCTTGGGGAGATGGGAGGTGAAAAAATGAGTGAAGAAAAATATCACGGTATGAGTCCTCTTCCTTTAGAAGAAAAGGAAGCGATCATAAAGAATGAATACGGCCCACGCATCCATCGGGCCGGATTGTGGCTAAGTCTGATTCAGGCGGTAATTATCTTCTTACCAGCCCTTTTCCTGCTGGTCGTTTATGATGTATGGCCTGGCTGGGGAACGATCGGTAAGGCCTTCGCTTCCACGGCGGCCATCGCCGGCCCATACTGGTTTATCGAGCCCGTCTCGTATTTCCTGATTCTGGGCATGGCCGGGACTTACATCTCCTTCCTGGCGGGGAACATTTCCAACATGCGCCTTCCGGTTTCGGCAGTTTCCCAAGAGGTAGCGGGAGTGCGGGAGGGTTCTCCAGAAGGAGAGATCATTGGGGCAATCGGGATCGTGGCCTCGCAATGGGCGCTTACGGTTGCTACCCTGGCTGCGGCTATTATTGTGACCATCGTCATTGGAGTTCTTCCCAAAAGCGTCACCGGGGCTTTCGATTTTCTGCTTCCCTGCCTGTGGGGAGCCATTTTTGGCCAGTTTACTTTGCGGGCGCCACAGTACGCTGTCGTGTGTATGATTGTTGGTATCCCCCTTGTCATGTGGTCCGGCCTGCCCACCTGGACTCTCATTCCCATCATGGTGTTTGGCCTGGCGATTCTTTCGATCATTTTGTTTAAAAAGGGAATCTGGGTTCCGAAGAAATGATAGGCCGCAAGCGGTTGGCGGCATCACTTTTTGAAGTAACTAAGCATATCTTAAACAGGCTGGCATCCCCATGTGCGTTGATGCCAGCCTCCTGATTTCCCCAAGGGGAGTATTCCTACAAGTTTTTCGCCTTTTCCAAGTCACCATTGGCTGATTCAATTCAGCATTTCCTCTGCTGGGAGAGAGGCACGAGTCAGGGAAAACTCCAATTCCTGAAGGAGACCATTTAAGCCTTCTTCGTAGCCGAGATCCAAAAAATCCGCCGATGCTCCTCGGAGGGAGAGGAATAGGGGGAATTGACAGATAACTCTATTCAGGATACCTTTTAGGCTACCCTGATCCCCAAAGGGGGAAATTCTAAGAAAAGGAGGTTTTTTATGAGAGCATTTCGTTTGCAGAGTCTCATTCTATTGGTTACTTTATTCTTTATCTTGGGAGGTACGGCGATGGGCCAGAGCAGCAAGGTCCACAAATTAGTGGCGACACCTC
>CAYQWO010000403.1:1942-4060 GCA_964421095.1 uncultured Syntrophaceae bacterium | reverse complement strand
GCTTGGCTTTGGTTTATCCGACCCTCCTTTTTGATTTTATTGGATTGGGATTATTAGCGGCAGCCATTCTATCGCAGAAAGTAATCCGGAAGAACGAATCTTGATTACCGCGGAGATGACGAATAGAGGGGAAGATCCGAGGACAGGAATATGGGGTGAAGTTCACTATGTCCCCGCGTCGCCGTGTTACCGCGTCTCGCTCTCCGAACCCGGGATAATTTTGGAGAGGTTCCACTCCACGGGCAGGCGGACGAGCTGGCCGGCTTTGGTCTCAAAGAGAAGGTAGCCGTGGGCCAAACCGAAGAGGAAGAGGTCCTTGGTGATTTCCACATCCTTTTTGCAATAGGCGATGACTTCCTCCATCCGCCCCTCTTTAAACCACTTCAGCGACTGCAGGCCGTCGGCTGATTTCTCCACGTTGAGGGTCTTGTGAGCCAAATGGTTGAGGGAAAGGCGATAGCCCAACTGCTTGGAAATTTCCTGCAGGATGTCAAAGGTCGGAAGCTCCGCAAAGTGAAAGGAAGAATAACCCTTGAGGACATTGTAATCGAAGTCGGAGATGTTAAACCCGACGATCAGGTCCGCGGTCTTTAACGTATCAATCAATTCGTGAACGCGGTCCTCTGCGAATACGGAAAAGACTTCCTTTTGTGAGTCCCATACCGCACCCACGGCCAACCGCATCAAGTGTTTGTTATGCCAGCCGCCAACTTCCTCAGCGCTTCGTTGGGTCTCGATGTCCAGGAAAAGAATGCGGTGCCGCGACATCATTTCCTTGAGCCAGGACGGCGGTTGGGCGAGGGCCACGGCTTCGGGCTCTAAAAGTTCGGATTCTGCCGGTGGAATCGTTGCGGCGGAGGGTGGACAAGGCTGTCTCTGCGCTTCCTTCATTCCCCTCTTTTTAATCTTCGTTTCCCCCCATAACCATTCCAGAACAAATTCCGCCGCCCGCTTATCGAGAGGTTTATTCCCCGAGCCACACTTGGGAGAGTGCACGCAGGAAGGGCAACCATCCAGGCAAGAACATTCCTGGATCAGCGAAAGGGTTTTTTTCAAAAGTTCTTCGAGAATGCTGTAGCCATACTCCGCCAGGCCGACCCCTCCGGGGTACCCATCATAGAGGAAGACCGCCGGCTTTCCCAGCTGGGGATGCACCGGGTAACAGATGCCGCCCACATCGTTTCGGTCGCAGAGGGCAAACAGCGGAAAAAGGGCGATGGAGGCATGTTCGACCGCGTGAATTCCGCCCATAAAATGCAGCCCTTCTTCCTTCACCCGTTGGGAGATCTCTTCGGGCAGGATCATCCAGAGCCCCATGGTCTCGAACACATAGGAGGGCATCTCTAATTCCTGGACGGAAATAAGGTCCTGACCAAAGATCCGCCGTTTCTCGAAACCCCTCACTCGTTCGGTTACTTTCAACCTCCCGTAGCAGGCTGTGAACTTCGCCAGAGGTTGCGTGTGCACCACGGAGAGGATCTCCGTCTCTTTCTCCGTAAGGGCCCGCGTGTAATAGTCCACCTCTGCCGGCTTCACCCATACTTCCCGTTTCCCCTGATCCAGGTGGCTGACCAGGTACGATTCTGCCCGATGCAGATAGATCGCTCCCGGGTGGCACTCGCTGTACACTCGTGGGACGCTGATTTTTCCGATGAGCCGCTTCGTCCCTTCCTCAAAGATGGCATAGCTCTCTCCGGCGGAGCGTATGTCTACCATCCGATGGGGATGCACCCGGTGGGAAAACCATTCCTTCCCCGAAGCACTCCGCAGGAGATCCCCTTCAGACACCAATTGCTCCAGGTGAGAAGTGTACTTTTCCAGAGAGAAGACGGTCTCATCCCACCGCAGCGGAACTTCGGCGCTGGCGCACACCAGATGTTTGGAAACGACCACGGAATTATCCGGGTCAACCACCGCGCTTTCGAAGCCGCGCCCGAAAAAATCCTGGGGATGGTGCATAAAATATTGGTCCAGGGCATCTGGCTGGGCGATCAGGGCCACCAGAGATTCACGATCTGCCCTTCCCACCCGGCCTCCCCGCTGCCAGGTCGCCGCCACCGTTCCCGGGTATCCAACTAATAGACAAACATCCAAACCCCCGATATCGATTCCCAGCTC
>CAYQWO010000403.1:0-1932 GCA_964421095.1 uncultured Syntrophaceae bacterium | reverse complement strand
GCTCTAAGGCACTCGTGGAGATGACCCCCCAGAGCTCGCCGGAGACCAGCTTGGCCTCAATCTCCCGCCGTTCTTCCGGAAGAAACCCGGCCCGGTAGGAACTGACCCGGTCCCTCAAGTCCGGCCGATCCTTCAAGACCCAGGCATGCAAGAGTTCCGTTATTTTCCGCGCCTGGGTAAAGGCTAAGGTCCGGAATCCGGCATCAAGGCAGTCCAGGAAAAGCTTCGCCGCCAGGGTGTAGGGGCTGGTTGTCGGATTCAGAAAAAGAAAATGTCTCCCAGACCGCGGGGCGCCACTATCTTCCACCGCTTCGAAAGGGAGGCCCGTGAGCTTCTCGGCAAATGTCCGGGCATTGGCAATGGTGGCCGAGCAGGCGATGAATTGCGGCCTCGACCCGTAAAAGTCGCTTATGCGCTCCAGCCGGCGGATGACCTGGGTAAGGTGCGAGCCGAAGATCCCTTTATACGTGTGCAGCTCGTCGACTACCACAAAGCGCAAGTTCCGGAAGAGCGTCTCCCACTGGGTATGGAACGGAAGTAGGCTGAGGTGTAGCATGTCCGGGTTGGTGATCAAAATCGGGGGGATGGATTGACGAATCTTCTGGCGTCGGTAGCTGGACGTGTCCCCGTCGTAAATCTCTGCCTGAAATTTGACCTGTTCCTTGAGCAGAGAGGCCAATTCGTTCAGGGATTTCAGTTGGTCCTGCTCCAGGGCTTTCAGCGGAAAAATGTACAGAGCCTTGGAGTTAGGGTCTGCGAGGAAAGACTCGAGAATGGGAAGGTTGTAGGTCAGGGTTTTGCCACTGGCCGTAGGTGTGGCAATGACTACATTCTTTCCCCCGCGAACTTTTTCGATGGCCGCAACCTGATGGGAATAAAGGGAGTCGATGCCCTGTTTTGCCAGGGTCCGGGCCAGGGCCGGGGGTAACTCCAATTTAGCCCAGCGCGAGGTCGCGGGTGGCAGAGAATGGTGATAGACGACCTGCGGCCCATAAAACCGCTGCCGCTTCAAATTCTCCACAAACCTACGCATCATAAAATATGCACCCGACGCCCACCGCGCTTGGGAATCCCAACTTTTCCCTTGCCATTACTTTATCAAATATGCTAAGTAAGTTCAAATAGCAGGAGAGGGAAAATGTCCACTATGAGTCGAGGAAAAAGAGGGCAGTTGATGGGCGGGGTGATTTTGGTCACTCTGGGGGCCCTACTCCTCCTCCATCGATTGGTCATCCTTAATTTTTACACGACCACCTGGCCGCTTCTCTTAGTGGCCATCGGCCTGGGGCTTTTTCTGATTAACCGCCGGACCTGGGCCGGCTGGATCATCGGCGGCATCGGCGTGATTCTTTTTGTGGTGAATTTCGTCATCGTTTTCTTTCCAGGCGTTGAGGCTTGGAGCGATCTGGTGGGACCCATCATCCTGGTCATCATCGGCGTCCTTCTTCTCTACCGGTACTCTCATAGTGGCCTTCCACCCAAACCCTAATCTCTCCCTGGATAGAAAGATTTCACCGCAGAGCTCACTGAGAACGCAGAGCCTTCATCAATGTCCCTTCGCCATTTCAATCGAAAATGACAGCCCTTAAAATACTTGACAAAGTGCCATAAATTGGTATATAGGTATGGCATATCTTAGTTCCACAGAAGGGGGAATAATATGAAGGTCAAAGCTCACCTCGTGCTTCCTCGCGAAATCCTGGAGGAGGTCGATAAAATTACTGGTAAGAGGAAAAGGAGTTTTTTCATCGAAGAAGCCACCCGAGAAAAGTTAGAAAAGGAGCGGTTTTTAAGAACGCTGGAGGAAACAAAAGGAGCATGGAGCGATCATAGTCATCCCGATTTGAAAACAGGTAAAGATATGGAACGATATGTGAGGGAGAAGAGGCAATCTTACCGAAAAAGGCTGAAGAGGATCGTCCATGAGTAAAT
>CAYQWO010000402.1:0-4061 GCA_964421095.1 uncultured Syntrophaceae bacterium | reverse complement strand
TTTCTGCACCATTCGGTAACCCGCAGATGGCACCTGAAAAATTCCCTGTTAGGCGATACGGAAGGTAAGAAGTGAAAAGCTCTGATCCAAATTTGAACCAGGGCTTGCGATAGAAGTTCTGGGGACGGCAAAATTAGGACGTATTTTTATTAACAAGTTGAAATTATGAATAAAAAATGGTGGCGGTGCAGGGACTTGAACCCCGGACACTGCGGATATGAGCCGCATGCTCTAACCCACTGAGCTACACCGCCACGGGGTCGGAGGGGATGATAATTCTTTTCTTATCCTAATGGTTTTGTCGGGATTGTCAACCATAAATAGAGCTTTCAGCCATCGGCGGTCAGCTTTCAGTTTTCATACATTGATTATCCCCTGACCCTGCCCTCTCCCCCTCCAAGGGAGAGAGGATAAAGGTGAGGGGGATCGCTGGGAATTGACAGCTGAAAGCCGATCGCGGATGGCTATTCAGTGAACAAATAATCCGGTTTTACATGTTTCATCGCCTTGAAGATATTTTCCTTGACTCCCCGGTGATCTTCATCCAATCTTCTAATAATATCCTTTATGTATTGGCGTTTGGTGCTCTTAGCGGTTGGACATGGATTTTCGACGACGGGGAGCTGCGCCTCCTGGGCAAATCGTTTGAGAAGGCATTCTTCCACATAAGCCAAAGGGCGGATGAGACTGAACTCCCCCTGAAAGTACGTCTGGTAAGGTACCATGGTGCTAATTTCGCGGCCAAAAAAGATGTTGAGAAGGAATGTTTCGATAACGTCGTCTTTGTTATGGGCCAAAGCCAGTTTATTGCATCGGTAATCCCTGGCGAGTTCGAAGAGCCTTTTTCTTCGAAGCCTGGAACATAGAAAGCAGGGGCTGGCCTTGCGGTTATAATCGCTGTGGGCCAGCAGGCCAATGTTTGTTCTTTCGATGTGGTAACTGTACCCCTCTTCCTCAAAATGGTGCTTTAGGTGCAGAGCCGATTGTCCGTTGGTCCCTTCGAATCCCATATCCACATAGGCAGCGAGAACCAATTTTGGCTTCGGGACGAAAAGCAGGGGTCCGGCCAGAAGCTTAAGAAGCGTCAGGCTGTCGGCTCCGCCCGATACTCCCACCAGAACCCGGTCCCCTTCCGAGAGCATGCCGTGTTTTAGAATGGCCTGTTCCAGCCTTTTGCGGAGATGTAAATGGAGCTTACTCATATTCCAGCCTCATAATTTTTCTCGCAGAGCTCACCCAGCACGCAGAGAAAGATGATATTCATAATAGACCAAAGAAACCATTACCTGTCAAGAATGGCTTTCAACGATATCCCATCAATTGATAGACCAGTCGGAAAAGCTTCCAGCCTTCGGGTAAATAGAATGTAAAAAAAGTCTTGATGCCCAATGCCCTTCGGTCCGGATCTACATGGAAGAAGCTTCTTAATATCTGGCAATATACCCTTCCTGGGTCGGGAGCGGCTTGGGCCAGGCGGAGGGTTTCCGTGAAGGGAATCAGGTCATCGTCTTCCCCGTGGGCAAGGATCAGGTTGGCCTGGAGATTTTTCAAAACCTTTGAAACGGAGAGGGCTTCTATCGAGGATTGGACGGAGGGAGGGAGTTTCCGGATGAGTAAGGCAGTTTGCGATGGGTCGGTGTGAGATAATAAATTCAAAACGTTCCTACCCTCCCCTCCCAGTTGTTCCCAAAACCTGTCTATGCGCGCGTTTTCATCCCGCAGCTTGATTTGCAGAATCTTCCTGAGAGTTCCCCGATCTTCCGGGGATTCGACTAAGTCAAGGTTATTGGCCAGGAAAACCCATTTGCCGTATTCCTGGGGTTGGCGATAATAGCGTTCCCCTGCGAATTCAAAGTTTCCTGTGGCGATAAAAGAGAGGGCGTTTTGCAGGTCGTAATATCCCCCGAAGGAAACCACGAAACGCACCTTGCTTTGGATTGCCGGGCGGCAGGCAGCGATGATCGTTGGCCCGGCTCCGTAACTGAAGCCGAAGAGGCCACAGGAGCGCGAAAGGATTTCGCTCCGGGAGAGGAAGTATTCGAAAGCTGTCTGGATTTCATCAACGTCGGAGGGGGCGATGCGGAAGGAGCGCATCCCCTTTAAGTCGGGCACCAGAACCACAAAACCAGCCCGGCAAAGAATGCTCGCAAATCGTTTCAACCGCGGGTCGTCTTTCCCTGTGTCAATCACTCCGTGATTGAGCAGGATCCCGCTCCGTTTCCGGTGAGGTTGCGCAAGGTAGAGGTCCGCCTTGACAATGCCCGAAGGCCCCTGGTAAGAAACTTCCTGAATGCGGGGCGGAGAGGTCATATTTCCCAGCCAACCCCCGGAATGGAAACTCATGAGTTCGCTGAGAACAAGAATACTCCAAAAACTTCGCACCAGCGGGGAAGCCAGAAAGAAAACAAGGATTCCTAAAGCTATGGCAACAACGATTATCTTTTTCTTTCTCACCTATCCCCCGCCCCATCAAAGAGCCATCAGCAGTAATTAGCGGGAAAAGACGGCAATTCCTCCTAACCCTTATCCATCCATCCCAGAGCATCAAATATGTAGGAATGAATCAGATGACCAATCCCGAATCAACTAGGCAACCTTTTGCTTACTTAAAAAACGAGCGAGGTCACAAAACTGCTCCAGCGTGAGGGTCTCCCCTCTCGCCTGGAAGGGGATTCCTGAACCGACCACGGCCTCCTGGATTTCTTCCCTGGAGAGATGGGCAAAGCTCCCCATCTGCAGGGCCTTGCTTAAAGTTTTTCTCCGGTAGGTAAAAGCCGAACGGATGACCTCCTGCAGGGTCTTTTCGTCTTCAACTGCGGCCCGCGGTTGGGGCAGAACCTCCAACTTCACCACGGCTGATTCCACTTTGGGTGGAGGATGGAAGGCCTTGGGACCCAAGGAAAAGGCGATGGTGGCCCGGGTGTAAAGTTTGGACCAGACGCTGAGAGGCCCGTAATCCCGGGTCCCCGGCCGGGCGACCAATCTTCTGGCCACCTCGAGCTGGAGCATCAATACGAAAAGGGAGAAGGATTCCCGTTCTTCCAAGAGGCGGAAGATCATGGGGCTGGAGATCTCGTAGGGGAGATTCGCTACTACTTTTATTTTCCGCCCCCATTTTTGGCAGAGGGGGACAAAATCAAATTGCAGCGCATCCCCCAGAATCACCTCTACCGGCTCTACCCCGGAAAAGCGGTCTCTTAAGGCTTCGGCCAGCTGCGGGTCGATCTCCAGCGCATAGACTCTCTTGACTCGCTGGGCCAAAGGGGCCGTAAGGCT
The DNA here is from genome assembly GCA_964421095.1 of uncultured Syntrophaceae bacterium. Taxonomy (GTDB): domain Bacteria; phylum Desulfobacterota; class SM23-61; order SM23-61; family SM23-61; genus CAYQWO01. The sequence continues at coordinate 785 of CAYQWO010000402.1, read as the reverse complement.
TCCCAAGCCGGCTCCGATCTCCAATACAATGTCTTGGGCTTCCAGCGAAGCTTCTTCCACGATCTTCCGGATAATGTTGGGGTCCTGGACAAAATGCTGCCCCAGCCTCTTCTTCGGACGGATCTGGAGCTCTCTAAGTTGTTTTCGCGGGGAAATCAACCTTTTCTGACCGCTTTTTCCGTTGTTCTCTGTAAAGGATAACCAGGCGCTTGGTGATGAAATAGGAAGGAATGGCCAACAAAAATCCCATGATCAACCCGCCGATGAACATCGGGTAGGAAATTTCCCATCCCAACTTAAGGAGGTTACGCAGTGAGAAATCTCTGACCGCAAGAGAAGCGGGGCCTTTCCCGATTATCAATCTGCCCACATGGTAATCCAAAAGGTAGACCAGGGGCAGCATCAGGGGGTTAGAAACCCAGACCCCTGCTGCTGCCGCCAATTTGCTTTTCTTCAGCAGGAAAGCAATCGAGACCGCCAAAACAGTGTGCAGGGGAACCGTAGGGGTCATGCCGACAAAGACGCCTATGGCCATCCCCCCGGCGACTTCCTCTGGCTGGCCTTTCAAACGCAGAAGCCGAAGGTAAAGAAGGCGAAGCTTTCGCTTCCATCTTATCCATCGCTCACTCACCTTCAATTCCTTTTCCAGGCTATTCATTTTGTACCTTAACTTCTTTCTTTTCCAAACCTGGAATAGGCATTCAAAGAAAGGCCAGAATGAAGACCTTCATTCAGGAGATGAAAACCCGCCACCGCCACCATGGCGGCATTATCCGTACAAAGAG
>CAYQWO010000401.1:0-4083 GCA_964421095.1 uncultured Syntrophaceae bacterium | reverse complement strand
GGGCAGTATCGAGTTGTTTACCCTCCGCCACCTGAAACCGGATGACTATCATTTAATTCTTTTGGCCATTCCGAGGAAAAAAGAAGGTCATGTGCCTGTGAAAAAAACCACGTGAAGGGAAAAAGAACAACAAAGCAAGAACCATAGAAAGGAGGCTGGCATGATTCGGACGGCCCAAGAGTATGTGCAAAGCCTGAATGACGGCAGGGTCATTTACCTCAATGGGGAGAAGATCCCCGATATAACCAAGCACCCGGCTTTCCGGGGAAGCATCAATGCCCGCGCCATGGCCTATGAGCTCTGTCACTACCCCAGGTTCCGGGACTTGCTCACCGTAGAGCAGGATGGAGATCGATACCTCTTTCTGTGGAATCAGCCGAAAACACGGGAAGACCTGGTAAGAAGGAGGGAAGTCTACATTAACTGCATGCGCTGGGGGGCGGCACTGAGCGGCATGGGGCCTGACGCGTTGGCTGCTTCGGGCGTTGTTGCAGCCAGAATGGACAAGGCATTGGGTACTCATTATACGGATGCGGTTGAGGATTACCGGCAGCACCTGAGAAAGAAAGACCCGGCGATTACGGGCGCCATAACCGATGTCAAGGGGAACAGGAGTCTGCGGCCCTCGGCCCAGGAGCAGCACAAGGATTTCTATGTACGGGTTGTAGACCGACAGAAGGAGGGGATCGTTGTCCGGGGGGCCAAGATGCACATCAGCGCGACCCCGACGGCCAATGAATTAATCGTATCTCCATGCCGGGCCCATCGGGAGGAGGACAGGGACTATGCCGTGGTTTTTGCCACACCCGTCAATGCCCCGGGCATTAAACTTGTGACCACACCGCCGCATGTCGATGAAATGGGGGAGGAAGCAGAATGGAACTGGCCCTTGACCGGACGGAGCAAGGGAATCAGTGAGTGCTTGATCGTCTTTGAGGACGTCTTTGTTCCCTGGAACCGTGTTTTCATGTGCGGCGAGTGGCAGTTCTCCCGGGATCAGGCCTGGATGTTCGGCGTTTTTCACCGTCTCTTCGGCACCTGCCATAAGGTGATCTCAACGGAACAGGCGGTAGGCGTCGCCGCCCTGCTGGCTGAGTACAATGGCATAGACAGGTATGCCCATATCCAGGAGAAACTGGCCTGGCTGGCCATGCATGCGCAACTGGTGGATGCCATGTCCAGGGCGGGTTGTGAACATCCGGACATATTCCCCGATATAGGCCTGGCGGCTCCCAATATGATGTACACCAACATCGCCAAGTACATCTTTGCCCATGAGCAACACGAACAATCCAAGCTTATTGCCGATATTGCGGGGGGTGTTGTCACGACGGTCTTCAATTACCGGGATTGGATGAATCCCGAAGAGAGATCTCTCATCGAGAAGTACCTTGCCGGAAAGGCAGGCATATCGACGGAGCATCGCCTTCGCGCCTTACGAATGGCGAAGGACCTGATCGGTCATGGTTTGGATGGCGCCTGGATTCACACCGAGGGTTCTTTAGCAGCCCAGAAAATGTCCATTTATGCGGCTGCTGATTGGTCGAAGTACAAGGCCATTGCCAAGAGGATGGCTGGTATTCCAGGATGGAAAGAACATCCAGGCCTGAAAGAACTCCCAGACTGGCCCGCCAAGTACATCATTTAGGGACATGAAAGGAGCCACGGAATAGAATGGGTGATCCCATAATTACGTAAAGCTTTCTAAGAAGGACTAAAAAGGAAAAGCCAACTCCCATATTTTTCCATCGGAGTTGGCTTTTTTCCTTTGAGGCTCTTCTGACATCCTTCACCAACATTTGCAGGTTTCCTATTTTGGCGTCTCACCTCGAAGGACGTTTTTCAGTACCTTCTGCATCACATTTTTGGGCAAGGATTCAACAAAATCCACGATCGCTGGTTTCTTATAACTTGCTAATCTTTCCCGGCAGTATTCAATGATTTCTTCTGAAGTAGCCCGTCCACCAGGTTTCAGCACGATGACAGCTTTGACCACTTCTCCCCAATAATCATCGGGTACGCCAATGACTGCCGCCTCCAGGACTTTGGGATGGCTATGCAAAACATTTTCAATTTCTACCGGATAAATGTTTTCCCCTCCACGAATAATCATATCCTTTTTCCTTCCGGCAAGGGTTAGATATCCATCTTCATCCATACTGGCCAGGTCTCCCGTATGCAGCCATCCCCCCCGCAGGGTTTCTTCCGTTGCTTTCGGATTATTCCAGTAGCCTTTCATGATCTTTTTCCCCCGGGCAAGGATCTCGCCCACTGTCCCCATCGGCACATCTCGATCCTGATCATCCACTATGCGAACTTCGCCTTCGGGAATGGAACGGCCAATTCCCGCGAGCCGACGTGTTTTTTTCTCCAGCTCATCTTTGGTCCCTTCTAACCGATGATCTTCCGGGGATAGAACAGAAACAATCCCCGTAGACTCCGTCAAGCCAAAGTAATTCGTATAATCTACTTTGAGGAGATCTTTGGCCCGCATGAGAAGTTTGACCGGCATGGGAGAAGCACCGTATCCAATCGCTTTTAACGAACCGAGGTCCCTTTTAGGAAAATCGGGGTGATCCAAGATGCTTTGAATCATAGTGGGCACAAGGTAGGTGGCGGCCACCTTTTCTTTTTCAACGATCTCAAGAAATATCCCTGTCTCAAACTGGGTAAGCACAACCTGGGTATCGCCCCGATAGAGCGGAAGCAGCGTACTAACAACCCCGGCGATGTGGTACATAGGGACATTAAGAAGCAATGTAGCCGCAGGAAAGCTATACCTGTCAGTTAAGGGGGTCACGATATTGGCATGGGTCAACATCGCTCCTTTGGGGAGGCCCGTAGTACCGCTGGTGTATATGAGGCAAGCCGTATCGTCCCCCTGAACAGGAACGCAGGGATATGGCGCCGGAGATTGTCGGGAAAGAACGGATTCATAACCTTGCATATCCGCTGGGGGTTGCCCAATCACTATATAATTTCTTATGAAGGGGAGCTTGGGCCGAATGTTCTTGATAAGTTCTACGTATCGCTCCCCCAGAATAAGGATCTTTGGTTCGGCATTGCTCAAAATATAAGAGGTTTCTTCACCCCGTAATCGGAAGTTCAGATTCAGGAAAATCCCTCCAACTTTGCCAATCGCATAAATCATCTCGGCAAATTGAAAGCAGTTTGTTTGCAAGATGGCGACTCGATCACCGGCTTTTAGCCCCATTTCAACCAAAGCTCGTGCCAAACGGCTTGCTCGTTCCTCCATCTGCCCATAGGCAAGCCGGAAGTCTCCCTGAACTACACAGGTCTTATGGGGATTCGTTTTACAGCTTCGTTCAATATATACCGCAAAATTCATTATTCATCCCCTATAGGTCTTATATCATTCTTGATCATTTTAAACTTCCAGATATTTCTGCTTAGCCTTCGACCGTGATACAGTCCTGCGGGCCAACCATTTTTGTTTCAGAATTCTGACCCCACCCATAAACCCCATGGGAGCAAACATGATGACCAGAATAAGGATCAAGCCCGCCACCAGTTCAACCCGATCTGTATAGCGGGTAGTCACTTCCTCCAGAATTTGCATGATCGCCGCGCCACACACGGGGCCAAAGAAGTTGCCCAATCCCCCGACCAAGGTATTTATGACCGCCCCAAAGGAAACCAAAATACCAAAGCCGCTATCGGCGGCAATCAGGTTTGAAAACAACGCAAAGATGGAGCCAGCGACCCCCGCAAAAGCGCCGGCGAAAACATAAACCACGGCCTTGCTTTGCGGCACTTTAAAACCCAGGTAGTCGATCCGCATCGCGTTATCCCGGACACCTACCTGGATTTGGCCAAAGGGCGTCTTCGTAAAAAACCACATAATCCAGAGGCTCACCCCCAGGACGACTATGGCAAAATAATAGAAGTTCTCCGGGACTTTCATATTAATCGAGACAATCCCCGGAATGCTGAACGGCGGTATGGGAAACCCTCCGATTCCATCTTCTCCGCCGGTGATATTCCTCAATTTCAGGGCCAGGATATACATGAGCTGGCCAAAGGCCAGGTGCAGCATGGCAAAGGCCGAGCCGGTGACCCTGA
>CAYQWO010000400.1:0-4091 GCA_964421095.1 uncultured Syntrophaceae bacterium | reverse complement strand
GAATGAGAAATTAAAAAAAGAGTTGAACACCTTGAAGAGTGAAAACTCAGACATGCATGCCCGATTGGCCCAACTAGACCAGCAGATTTCAGAACTCCAGAAAGAGATCGAAATCCTCCAGAAAGACCTCGATTCTATGAAGGTCCGTGTACGGGGATTTGAAAGGAAAAAAAAGTCTTAGGACGGGCCGTTCAGTATGAGGCTGGCCCTTCCTTGAAGGAGGGGCGTAACCGAATCTAGGAATAAGGAGGTGAATGGAAATGCGCAAGCTCATCGCTCTATTTGTGGCTCTGTTATTCGCAACTTCAGTGATCGTGGCTGCCGGCTGTGCCAAGAAAGAGGAACCAGCTAAACCGGCGGCTCCGGCTCCCGAGAAGAAAGCTGAAGAGGCCAAGCCTGCAGAGCCGGCAAAGGCCCCTGAGAAGAAATAGCGCTTGAGGCTGAACAGTTTTGCGAGCCGTAAAACTTTCCTATTAAAGGAGGTGAAAATCGATGAAAAGGATCCTGATCGTTGTGGTCGCTCTTTTGGCAATGGTGGCTTTTGTCAGTGGAGTCGTGGCTCAGGAGAAGAAAGCTCCTGCTCCCGCTCCTGCGCCTGAGAAAGCCAAAGTCGAAAAGGCCAAAGCCGAAAAGCCCAAAGCTCCGCCAAGAGCCTCAGGGACTGTGGCGAAATATGAAGCGGGCAAGACGATCGCACTGAAGGTGAAGGATAAGGAAATGGCCTTCGACGTCACCGCGGATACCAAGATCAAGGGCGAAGTCAAAGAGGGCGGCAAGGCGACGGTGATGTACAAGAAGGAAGGCGATAAGATGATCGCGACTTCCATCTCTGTGCCCGTCCCGAAGAAGAAACCGGAAGCAAAACCGGAAGTAAAGAAGTAAGCTTTTTCAGCATGGTCAAAAAGGCATAATCCCGCTAAAGCGGGATTATGCCTTTTTTTTTAAAAAACATAACTTGGGTATTGATATTTTTCTTGCCTTTTTGCTATAGTGCCTGCGGGTTAAAACCAAAAGGTTGCATCCCTGAAGAAATTAGGAGAAAAAATATAGAAGGAGGAATGGACAGTGCGTACCTCAAGATTCTGGATCTGGGTTTTTGCCTCTGCGATGCTCACCTTATTTTCAACTGCCACAAGTTGGGCTGCCGAAGGGGACATCACGCTGCCGCGGATGGGCCCCACAGAATGGAGCCTTCTTTGGTTTGTCCTCATCTCCGCCTTTATCGCGCTGGGGTATGGTCTATACCTTGTCCGGGATGTCGTTAAAATAAGCCCCGGGTCTCCGAAAATGGTTGAAATATCCAAGGCCATCGATGAGGGGGCCATGGCCTATCTCGGGCGCCAGTTCAAAACCATGATCTGGTTTGTTATCCTTATCACCATCGGCCTCTACCTTATGTACCGGGGGGTTTATTCCGCTGAAGAGGCTTTGAAGTATATTCCCATTGGCATTTCCATCGCTTTCTTGATGGGGGTATTCGCCTCCTACGGTGCCGGCTACGTGGGGATGTGGCTGGCCGTGAAAGGGAACGCCCGGGTGGCCAACGCTGCCCTGCGGTCTTTCAAAGAATCCCTGGAGCTGGCCTTCCGGGCAGGCTCGGTCTCCGGGATGTTCACCATCGGGTTTGGTTTGTTAGGAGCCACGATCATCTTCATCATCTTCCAAGAGAACGCGATGAAAGTTCTGGTAGGGTTCGGTTTCGGAGGCTGCCTGGCTGCCCTCTTCATGCGTGTCGGAGGGGGGATCTATACCAAGGCAGCGGATGTGGGCGCCGATCTCATCGGCAAGGTGGAGAAGGGCATCCCGGAGGACGACCCGCGAAACGCGGCGGTGATTGCGGATAACGTCGGAGACAACGTTGGGGACTGTGCGGGAATGGCCGCCGATGTGTTTGAAAGTTATGAAGTCACGCTGGTTGCGGCCATCATCCTGGGCGCGGCTACACTTTTAGATCCCGAGTTCAGAAAATATTACGGAGATCAAGCGAGCGCCTTCGCCCTGAAACTGATCTTCTATGCCCTGATCGTCCGAGCCATAGGGATATTTGCCTCGATCATCGGTATCTGGAACGTGAAAGTCCGGGGAAAAGAACTTAAAGATCCCATGCGGCCCATCAGCACGGGGTACATCGTCGCTGGAATTGCCTCGATCATTGGGTTCGCCATCGTGAATTACTTTTACCTCGTGGATCCTAAAACCGGGGCACCGGACTGGCGATTTTTCTGGGCCACCACCATGGGAATTGTCTTGGCGATCGTCACCTTGTTATTAACCAATTATTTCACTCACCCGGATAAAATTCCGGCCACAGAAACTTCCTCAGCGGCTAAAACCGGGCCGGCCACCCTAATCCTGACTGGGATGGGGGCGGGTTTGGAAAGCACGGTATGGGCCATCGTGACCATTAGCGGTACGATCCTCATTTCCTATCTCATCTTTTACCAGACCCCGGCTTTGGCCTCTTACGCCATTGCGCTGGCGGGCCTGGGATTGTTAACCACCACGGGGTTCATCTTAGCTATGGATACCTTTGGACCGATTACGGACAACGCCATGGGGGTCTTTGAAATGTCCGGGACCAAAGAGGTGACCTCGGGGGAGATCGGGAAAAACGTCGCTTGGCTGGATGCCATTGGCAATACCACCAAGGCCCTTACCAAAGGCTTGGCCATTGCGACGGCGGTTATCGCGGCGACTTCTCTGTTCAAATCCTTCATTGACGAATCCAAGATGATGGACATAGGAATCCAGGTCAACTTACCCCAGATCTTCATCGGCCTTTTGATCGGCGGAGCAGTCCCCTTCCTGTTCTCCTCCTTTGCCATCAAAGCAGTCGGGCGGGCAGCTTATCAGGTGGTAGAGGAGGTGAGGAGACAATTCCGGGAGAAACCTGGAATCATGGACTTCAAAGAAAAGCCGGATTACGGCACCTGCGTAGCCATCGTTACAGCTACCGCCCAGAAGGAACTGCTGGGGCCGGGAATTCTGGCCATTGCCACTCCCACGATGGTAGCCTTCGGACTGGGCGCAGGAGCTTTGGGTGGATATCTGGCAGGAGCGATTTTAACCGGACAGCTTCTGGCGGTCTATATGGCCAATACGGGTGCTGTCTGGGACAACGCCAAGAAAAAGATCGAAGATGGATTTTTGGGCGGGAAGGGAACGGAGGCGCACAAGGCGGGAGTCGTGGGGGATACGGTGGGAGACCCGTTAAAAGACACGGCCGGTCCGGCATTGAACCCCATGATAAAAATCATGAACTTAGTGGGAATCCTCATCGCTCCCCTGGTAATCGGCAATATTCCCTTCGGCGTGAGGATCGGCATCGTCATCGTCTGCCTCATTCTGTTGGGAATTGCTGTAGCCTTTAGCAAGCGGGGCGCGATCATCGAAAAAGGTTAGGTTTTGCACCCCCTGAAGGTGGCCCTCTTGAATTTTCCGGAAATTTGGGAGGGCCTTCCTTCGGCGAAGTTTTTCTTTTTTCTCCTCCATGATGTTTCTCATTTTTTCTTTGATTCCTCCCCCGCTCCTCGCTATAATCAGTCCATCTATGCAGTGCTAAATTCACGATACCTGGTAACGATTTATGGGGAAATTATGATGTTGGTTAAAAGGCTCATTCTTTTCGGGATGGCTTCTGCCGTGCTTCTGCTCATTGGTTCTTTTTCAGGCTCCGTCAGTGCCCAAGGGATTACTGCTGCTCAGGAACAAGAATTTGCCGATGCCCAGGGAGCCGTGAACGCGGCCCGGAAGGCGAAAGCTGAAAAATATGCCCTCGAAACTTTCAAGCAAGCGCAAGATCTTTTGGTGACGGCCGATCATGCCCGGCGGTTTAAGGACGGCGTGAAATTCACCCAGGCTTCTCGTCTGGCCCGGGCGTATGCGGAGCTGGCCAAAGTCATCGCTGAGCTCAAATCCGAGGAAGAGAAATTGGCCGCAACCCAGGAAGAGCTGGAGAAAGCCAGGGCGGAGGTCGATCGCCTGAAAAAATCCCAATGAGAAGTAAAAGAGGTTTTCCATGCCCGAGCTGCGACAAGACCCAGCTACGAAACAGTGGGTAATCATCGCGCGCGAGCGGGCAAAAAGGCCCC
>CAYQWO010000399.1:0-4093 GCA_964421095.1 uncultured Syntrophaceae bacterium | reverse complement strand
TGTCAAAAGAAAAGTAACGCTGCCCTTGCCAGTCCATTCCTTTTTTGCTATATATTTTTGGTCTTAACACCCAAAGGATATCTTGGCCATTAAACAGTCTAAAGGAGGAATAAGCGATGATGCTCGACGGAAAAGTTGCAGTGGTTACGGGAGCTGGAAGGGGAATCGGCCGGGAAATTGCCCTGCTTTTGGCCAAAGAAGGCGCCAAGGTGGTAGTCAATGATTTCGGAGGCCGGGAAGACGGGACCGGCGGCGAAACCAAGGTCGCCGACGATGTGGTCAAGGAAATCAAAAATGCCGGGGGCGCGGCCGCAGCCAGTTATGATTCCGTGACCACTATGGAGAGTGGAAAGCGGATTATCCAGACCGCTCTGGATAATTTTGGGAAATTGGACATCCTGGTCAATAATGCCGGGATTCTGCGCGACCGGATGATTTTTAACATGACCGAAGAAGAGTGGGACGGCGTAATCGCCGTTCACCTCAAAGGAACTTTCGCTTGCACCCGCGCAGCCGCGCCCCTGATGCGTGAGCAACGCAGCGGCCGGATCATTAATTTTACCTCTACATCGGGATTAGTCGGCAATGTCGGCCAGGCCAACTACGCCGCCGCCAAATTGGGCATCGTGGGGTTCACCAAGGTGGTAGCCTTAGATATGGCCAAGTATAATGTCACGGCCAACTGCATTTCCCCCTTCGCCTGGACCCGCCTCATTGGAACCATTCCCACAGAGACCGAGGTCCAGAAACGCCGGGTGGAGAAGCTGAAGAAGATGAGCCCGGCGGACATCGCCCCCTTGGTGGCTTACCTGGCCAGCGATGAAGCCCAGTATGTCAGCGGGCAAGTCTTTGGCGTGCGGGGCAAAGAAATCTTCATCTTCTCTCAGCCCCGGCCCGTGCGCTCCATCCATCACTCCGAAGGCTGGACACCCAGTCGCCTTTCAGAAATGTTCAAAGGCACGCTGGGTATGCACCTTGTACCTTTGGAGACTTCCGGGCAGGTTTTCAGCTACGATCCATTGGTGTAACTCATTCAGATTCTGGAGCGTCGCACCCGGGAAGTTGTTGTCGTAGTTCCTAGAAGCTCAGAGGGCTCGGGGGCCAGGACGCTGAGCTTGGCATCCTGAGGCGCTGCGATCTCCGTAGATGAGGCGGGAAGAAGCACCCCGCCTCCTGCGACGGATAAGAAATTATATCTTCTGGATCGCTTCCACCCGGCCGAGGCTGCCGGCACTCATCGCCCTGGCCCCCAAGCCACGTCACGGTGGTCGCCATTTAGTCTCCCCCCGCAGGCGGAGGGAAAACGAGGATAACCTTTTCTGGAGGCGGGCATTCTCCCTGTTTTGGCCCTGACATTCATGGCTCTGGGGCGCGACCTTTTGAGCAGGTATTCCCCGTTAACCATCACCACCTTTCAGGCCCTGGCCGCAGTGGTGATCTTTTTTCCGCTGGCGAGTCTGGAATTGTTCACCCATCAATGGGGGGAATCAAATGCCTTAACCTTTGTGGCAGTGATTTACTTAGCCCTCTTCTGCTCGGTTCTGGCCTTCTTTCTCTGGAACTACGGAATCTCCAGGCTGGAGGCCAGCAAAGCCGCAGTTTTTACTAATCTGGTGCCGGTCTTCACGGTCTTCGGTGCTTATTTCTTACTGGGTGAAAGCATATACCCGGGGCAGATGATCGGTGGGGCGCTGGTCATCGGCGGAGTCACCCTGGCCAGCGCAGCGAGAGGACCATCATAATGATTGCGGAATGCGGATTGCGGCCCCCACCTTTTCCTCCCCGAAGGTGTGAAAAAATCGATTTGGTTCTTTTTCACGTCATTCCGGCGAAATTTTCCATGCCCCGCTTGGAGGCGTGGCACCCACGAATGGATGAAAATCCCCCCTCGCCCCCCTTTAGCAAAGGGGGGTTGGGGGGATTTCAAGGCTATTTTCTAACGAAGCCGGAATCCAGTTGCAGTTTTATTGAATAATTCTATATTCCTGGATGCCCGCTTTCGCGGGCATGACGAATTATGCGAAATTATCTATGTCGCTGTGCATAAGAACCTTTCTTGAACCCTCGAATCCTCGAACCCTGTTTTTGAAAGGAGAATCGTTATGCCAACTGCCATGCCCGAAAAGGGCGCTATTCGCAAGGCCGTGCAGTGGGTATCCAAGATGCGCGAGGAGGGAGCGAAAGCTTCTCTGGCCATCTTGATTGATCAGGCCTCAGTTCGTTTTAACCTTTCACCCAAAGACTGCGATTTTCTGAACCGGTTTTTCAGCGAGCAGCAGGCCTTGGAGAGCAAAAAAGAGTAAGGCTCTAAAAAGCTTTTTTCCTTCCTTCTTTCTCATTTACCGTAAGCAGGATCAGACTGCCGCCGATGAAGAAGACAACCAGGGCCACGACGCTCAGGCGGCTGGATCCGGTCATCTGCCCGACAAGTCCAAAGACCAGAGGCCCGATGATTCCGGCAAACTTGGAACTCACGTCGTAGAAGGAAAAGAATTCGGCGCTCCGGCTTTTGGGGATCAAAGTGCCGAATAGAGACCGACTCAGGGCCTGTGTCCCCCCCTGCACGAAACCGACCAGGATCGCCAGAATCCAAAAATGGAGAGCGGTCTGGATAAAATAACCTCCGATGGCGATGCCTGTATAAATCCCCAGCCCCAGAAAGATGGCCTTCTTGGGGCCGATCTTCCCGGCCAGGTGCCCGAAGAGAATGGAGAAGGGAATGCCCACGAACTGCACGGCCAGAATCGCTCCGATGAGGTGCTCCTGGGCAATGTTGATCTCCGCCCCGAAGATCACCGCCATGCTGATGATCGTGCCGATGCCGTCGTTATAAAGCCAGAAGGCCACCAGGAACTTGAAAGCCTCCCGGTATTTCCGGAGGTTGTGGAAGGTCAGGGAAAGGCGCTGGAGGCTCGCCCGAATGGGATGGGAGCTCTCGCCGGCGATGGGCACGACGGGAGGCTCGCTTACGTTTTTGAGGACCGGCATGGAAAAAACGGCCCACCAGATGGCTACGGTGACAAAAGAATACCGTGCCCCCCACTCTGCATCTGGAATTCCAAAGAAGGCGGGCTTCATGATCATGGCCAGGTTAATGATTAAGAGTAGCCCACCTCCCAAATAGCCCATGGCGTAACCGTAAGAAGAGATGCGGTCGATCTCCTCCTCGCCAGCCACATGGGGCAACAGAGAATCGTAAAAATTATTCCCCCCCGAGAATCCCACCATTCCGATAATGTAAAGGATGGAGGCCAGAAACCATTCCCCACGACTGACGGAAACGAGGGATGCCGTGGAGATAATGCCCAGGGCGGCGAACCCAGCCAGGAATTTTTTCTTCATCCCCCCATGGTCCGCCAATGCTCCCAGAATGGGAGCAGAAAAGGCCACGATGAGCATAGCGACGGTGTTAGTATACCCCCAGTAACTGCTGGCTGTGGTTTTCGAAAGGTTGGCTCCGGCCACCGAGCTGTAGAAGAAGGGAAGCACTGCGGCCATAATCGTAGTGGCAAATGCCGAATTGGCCCAGTCGTACATGCACCAGCTAAGGATGATTTTCCGCCGGCTTTTTTCCATGGTTTTCTTTTAGCACTTTTTCTTGCCTGGAAAAATAGAATTCCGTGCCGCTTGCCCTCCTTACTCTACCTTCTCCCGTCACGCCAAGGCGTGAAGAGGGGAAACATAATGAAATAGAAAAAGAATTTTCCTCCCCCTTGATGAGGGAAGGCTAGGGTGGGGGTGATTGAAGGGATTATTTCACAGCTCCGGCGCGGCATAGAGAATTTCCCTTAGGCCTTTGGCCACAGGCAAAACAGAATCTTTTGGTTGCGGCTGTGCCGCGCTGTGGCACTCCGCCTTCTTCTCAGTGGGCAGAGTGCCCGGGCGTATGGATTGTTCTATTTGGTGTAAGTATACTCCCCACCCGGATTCATAACCACCACCTCAACGCCGGGTGCTTCTCGCTTGGCAAGATCAACGAATTCCTTGGGGTCCTGGACGAGGATGGGGAAGGTCTTGTAGTGCATGGGAATGACCTTCTTGGGGGAGATCATTTTCGCGGCGCGAGCAGCCTGGAACGGGTCCATGGTGAAGA
>CAYQWO010000398.1:546-4099 GCA_964421095.1 uncultured Syntrophaceae bacterium | reverse complement strand
ATGTAGGAGAATGGATCGGGGAGGGAGCACGGATCGTTTCGGCTTGCTGCGGTTCCAGCCCGCTGCATCTTAAAGAGATCGTCAAGAAGGTCAGAGAATTGGGAAGAACTCCAGCGGAAAAAAGTCTTGACAAAAATATTAGGATGTAGTAAAAAAAATCATTCCTTATCGAAGGCAGGGTTCATGGGCAAAAAGCAACTAACATCCTGGTGGTGGTGGAATAAAAAAGGAGGTGAAGTCTGCCCTTAAACCGGCCAGAATGACATAAATAATTTTTGGAAGCCGTGGGCAGCTTCACCAGCGCTCACGGCTTTTTTATTTTTTGATGTCCGGAAATTTTATTTTGGATTTTTGTAAGTGGAGAGGAGAATTTTATGCCCTTTTTAGATTTAAGGGAGTATATCGCGGCTCTGGAAAAAGAAGGGGAGCTGGTTCGAATCCGCAAAGAGGTTGATTGGAATTTAGAAATCGGGGCGATTATCCGCCGTTCCTATGACCTCAAAGCCCCGGCACCGCTTTTTGAAAATATTAAGGGGTATCCAAGAGGGTTACGCATCCTGGGAGCCCCCATTGGATTAAGCCAAAGACCGGGGCGATCCTTAGCCAGGCTGGCCATTTCTATGGGTTTGTCTCCAGAGGCAAGTTTTCACGAAATCATAGAAGGATATATTGCCAGGAAGAAAAAACCGCTAAGGCCGGCCGTTGTGGATAGCGGGCCCTGTAAGGAAAACATTTATCTAGGGAATCAGGTGAACCTGTTGAACTTACCCATTCCGTTCTTCCATCAAGGAGATGGCGGGCGCTACATTGGCACCTGGCACATTGTGGCCACTAAAGATCCAGACACAAATTGGGTAAATTGGGGGATGTACCGCTTAATGGTGATAGACGAACGGACCATGGGCTGTCTTTTACGCCCGGATCAGCACATCGGAGCCCACTATTACCAGAAGTATGAGAGCCGAGGAAAGCCAATGGAATTTGCCGTGGCCATTGGGACCGAGCCGGTGAGCACGCTTGTGGGCGCGCTTAGAATTCCAGCCGGAGTGGATGAAGCAGATATCGCGGGAGGAATACGGGGAGAATCCGTAAAACTGGTCAAATGCGAGACGGTTGACCTGTGCGTCCCAGCGACTGCGGAAATTGTGATTGAAGGGGTGGTGCCCCCCATGAAAGGCAGCCAGAAGGACCCTTCGGAGAATACACCGGTTATCTGGCTCGGGAATCAATTCCCAAACCGGTTTTTAAAGTGACTGCTTTAACTCACCGCAACGATCCCATCCAGGTCCACTCCTGCATGGGCGTTCCGGTGGATGACTCGGACGTTGTCACCACAGTCATCCGGGCCGCAGACATACTGGATGATCTGCGTCAGAAGGGATTCCCGGTTAAAATGGTATACCTCCCTCCCGAAGGGGTCAGCCACCTGGCCGTTATCTCCACCAAAGTGCCTTTTGCTAACTTTGCCAAGCATTTAGCCTTCTCGGTTTGGGGTTCAACGAGCGGCCGGACAACCTGGTACCTAATTGTGGTGGACGAAGACATCGATCCCACAAATATGAACGAAGTCCTTTGGGCGTTAGCCACTCGTTGCCACCCCCAGCGGGGCATCTTTTCGACTGGATCCTCCTGGTCCATTCCCCTTTTACCGTTCCTATCAGCCTACGAAAAAATGCACTATCTCGGTTCACAGGTTTTGTTTGACTGCACCTGGCCTAAGGATTGGGCGCCAGAGGAAATCCCGCAGAAGGCCTCATTCGACCAGGTTTGGCCCGCAGACATCCAAAAGCGAGTGTTAGATAGTTGGGAAGATTATGGATATAAGAATTAAGTTGGCCGAAATACCCATGATCTGAAGGGAGGAGTTATGAAGTTAAAAAGTTTATTTTTCCTGTTCGTGTTTCTCATCATTTTGGTCGAACCAACAACCCTGACCGCCGCCGAAGTCCGCAAGATAAAAGTGGGCGTCATGGCCACAGCCGCGATGCTCCCGCTTTATTACGCCCAAGAAAAGGGCTGGTATAAAGAGGCTGGACTTGAGGTGGAATTGATCGAAATGAAAGGGGGGGCCACGGTTATCCCCGCCATTATCGGGGATTCGATTCAGATTGGTTACAGTAATGTGCTCTCCATCCTTTTGGCGCGATCCACAGGGTTGGAATTGCAAATCATCTGTAATCACCTCAATGAAGGGTACACCCAAAAAGCCGGAGAGCCGGGAGGCTATACGACTTCATCCTCCGGAATCATTGTCCTCCAGGATTCAGAGATCAAAGGCCCGAAAGATTTAGAAGGAAAGAAGGTCGCCGTGAATGCCATCAAGAACATCGACTGGATGGCTGTATGGGAATGGCTGGAGAAGAACCATGCGGATCCCGGAAAGGTAACGTGGGTCGAAGTGGATTTTCCCAAGATGATTCCAGCTTTAATGGGGAAAAAGGTTGATGCCGTGGAAGTCGTGGAACCCTTCAAGACGATCCTTCGAGCGCAGGGGGGAAAGCTTCTGGTGAATACCCTGCATGATTTGCGACCCGGGTTAACGCTGGCTTGCTTTGTAGCCAAAGAGGATTGGATTCATAAGAACCCCAAGGAGGTTGAGGAATTTGTTGCGGTAACGGCCAGGGGGCAGAAATACATGAATACCCACCTGAAAGAGCGAAACCACTTGGCCATCAAATACACGAAAACTTCACCAGACATCGTGGAAAAAATGGCCTGGCATGAATGGACAACCAAGGTGGATGGGGAAAGCATGAATTTTTGGATAAAATTATCACAGAAACACGGCCTGCTTAAGAAAGGCCCGGAGCTGGAGAAGCTGATTTACAAAACAGCGCGGTAGGATAGATTTTCTTTAAAAGTCCCTATGGCTCTTCTTTCCGTCAGAAATATCTCCAAGGAATTTGTATCCGAAGACCACGCCACTCCGGCCATAAGAAAAATAAGTTTTGAGGTCCGCGAGGGTGAATTCCTTTCAATCATTGGTCCATCGGGTTGTGGGAAGACGACCCTCTTGATGATCCTTTCAGGTCTCCTGGCCCCCACCTCCGGGGAAATTATCCTCAAGGGGTCTAAGATTGATAGTCCTCCCCCCGGTCTTATCCTTCTCTTCCAAGACTACAGTCGTTCTTTAATGCCCTGGCGGAAAGTTCTGGCCAACGTGAGTTATGGCCTGGAATTAAAAAGACAGCGGCCGCAATTTACGGATAAAGATTATAAAAAACAGGCAGAAAAATACCTGGAGGCCGTCGGCCTTTTGAAATTTGAAAATTATTATCCCTGGCAATTATCCGGAGGCATGCAGCAGCGGGTGGCCATCGCCAGAGCTCTGGCCTGCGAGCCCTCCTTAATGCTTATGGATGAACCCTTCGGTTCTTTAGACGCCCAGACAAGAACGGAATTGGAGGATTTGCTCCTGCAGATCTGGGAGGAGTTTCGGCAAACAATTATTTTCGTCACTCATGATATTGACGAAGGGGTGTACCTGTCGGATCGCGTGCTTGTCCTCACTCCCTCCCCCTCCGAGATTTTAAAAGACTGTGCCATTGACCTG
>CAYQWO010000398.1:0-536 GCA_964421095.1 uncultured Syntrophaceae bacterium | reverse complement strand
TCCCCGTTTCCTGGAGATTCGCAATACCATCCATAAGATGGTCATGCACAAGCAAAGAAATGCAGGACAGAAAGATTATGTCAACCCGTGAATTCCGAATTCTTTTAGCCAGAACGGTCCATTTCATTTTTCATACCCGCTGGGGAGGAGTGGGAACGGTCATCGTTCTGCTCGTTTGCTGGCAGATCGGGTCGATGTTTAAACTCCTGCATCCCGTCTATATCCCCCGGATCACAGTGATATTTCAAGCGCTCTATGAAGTCATTGGTTCAGGAGAGCTTCTGGCCGATTACAAAATCAGTCTCTTCCGGATGATTACGGGTTACGGAATCAGTACCATCCTGGGGATTGTCTGCGGGTTGTTCATCGGGTATAACCGCGTGGTTTTCAACCTGACTGAGCCCGTGATTGAATTTTGCCGCCCCACTCCTGTTTCGGCGATTATTCCCATTGTCATTCTACTTTTCGGTATCGGGAATGAGATGAAAATCTTTATCGTTGCCTGGGCGAGCTTCTGGCCCATTCTGGTAAACACC
>CAYQWO010000397.1:0-4116 GCA_964421095.1 uncultured Syntrophaceae bacterium | reverse complement strand
GGCAACTCAGGTATGCTTTTGGGTCCTGGTAACTTTACCTCCCCCTCCTTAGTTTTCCCGCGTTTCCAAAACATTTCAACTCTCCTTGTCTGGATTATTAAAATGAGCCCGTTTCAAAATCGGGGGAACTGATTCATTCCCCCCGAACAAATGCCTCTGTTGATTATTTCGTTTTGTTTGATTTGGGTGATCGGCGCAGCATTTTTATTAACTTGTCATAAGTAATCAGCAAAATGAAGACAGCTATACATATCGAAATTCCGATGATTTTTACCCCCAAGGACAGCTCTTCCATCTGTTCCTCCTTTTTTATCAGAAGAGGGGAGTCGAGGTAGTTCTCTTCATCACCCCGCCACATTTGATGGAAAATTTCTGGGCTATGGGAACATAATCAGCAACCTTTTGAATCCTGACAGAGGGCTTCTCGGCTTGGCTTCAAAATAGATGATAATTAATTCATGAAAAATAATTCATGTATCATATATCATAATGATTTTGTGTCAAGGATTTTTTAGGCCATTTGGCGAAATTATTGATATAATTAATATTTAGTTTGGCTTTCGGCTTTTGAATTTCTCAGGTGGAATGCACTTGAACATTTTCAAAAAGTCGAACAGTTATTTTTGAGGATCTGGGTATCCGGAGGATTTCTATTGGACGAGAGGGGAGGAATTTCCGAAAAGAGGCGGGCTGGAACAATAAAAACAGCTAATTATTTATTCTTTTGCTTCTTGTCGCTGTGCGCTGAGGATCTTCAACAACTCCCCCACCGCTTTATCTCTTTGGGTCTTATGTCGCAAGGGCGCGTGATGTTTAACCTGGTATCGCACTCTTCTTCCTTCCTTTTCCTTTGTTATATAACCGGCATCTTGGAGTTCCGCAATAATCCTGCGAATAGCCCGTTCAGAAATACCAACCTTCAAGGCCAATTCATGGGCGGTTATCATAGGATAACCCGCCAAGAAACTTAAAACCAAAATATGATTCGTTAAAAAAGTCCATTGAGGCATAGACCCCTCCAATTCACGATGAAAACAACTTGACCAATAAAAGCAAATCCCGGGTAAATGCTATTGCCAAAACATCATTAATTAGGATCGGGCCCGTGAAAAGCATAATAGCCAAATTGTTTCTACCCCAAAAAAAAGCCGCTTCCAAAATTAAATTTGGATAGCGGCCCGACTACCCTGATCCTCCAGAGATAACTGTTATCTCTGAACCCTTAGATTACGAATCCATAAATTTTAATTTAATATATGAAAAATAATTCATGATGTCAAGCGAAAAATGAAGAGCAATATGTTGTAAACAGACATGACAGGTCCTAACTTGAGCATATCAGCGGCTCCACCTAGAAACTGAATGGACTTTCAGGAACAGCCCAGGGACGGTAAAAATAAGGGGGAAAATCAGCTTTAGAAATATTTTGGTCCCTGCCCTCCGAGGAAAGAGAAGGGTAGGGTAGGGGTAAGAAAAAGCCAGCAAATCTTTATTTCTCTGGATCGACCTCTAATGCTACCTTAGCGGCTGCGGGAGATGGAGCCTCTCTTTTAAACCTCCGGTACCGCTGGTAGAAATAGAGACCCACCAAAAGTGCCGCGCCGGTCGCCGTGGAAATGTATTCATGCCGCCACACGAGCCAGAGGACAAACAAGAGGAAGACTCGCTCCCAAATCTTGGCATGGTCTCCAAAATAGCCCACAATAATGGCGCCCAGGGCGATTACCCCCAAGGCCGTGGTGATGGTGGCATGGATATAATGAATATAGGGGAAGGGCATGGGCGTCTTGGATAAAATCCAAGGCATCAGGACGAGCTCGGGATTGAAGATGATCGCAAAGGGCACATAGCAGGAGGTCAAGGCCAGTAAGAAAGCTCGTACTCCTGTTTTGAACGGATCTCCCTGGGAAATGCCGGCTGCGGCATAGGCGGCGACAGCCACGGGTGGGGTCAGATCGGCCAAGATACCGTAATAGAACACAAACATATGGCTCACGAGAGGTACCACGCCGAATTTCAACAGCGCCGGAGCGGCAATGATCGATACGACAATGTAATTGGGAGTCGTGGGAAGCCCCATGCCGAGAATCAGGCTGGCAATTGCCGTGTAGGCGAGCAAGGCGACCAGGGTCATCTCATTGAGGGTGAACCAGTGCAAAAAATCAAGCGTCTGGAACCAGGAGGCGGTCCCGCTGGCCAGCTCAACGGTCGCCGAGGCAAATTTGAGCCCCAGGCCGGTTAGAGTGGTGGTCCCTACGATGAAACCGACAGCAGCGCAAGCGGCGCCGATGGCCAGGGCATTCTTTGTGCCCCACTCCAGGCAATCCAGGACCTCCCGAATTCTCATCCGCCCATTGGCAATGATCAGCCCGCTCACGATAATAAACAGATTGGGCCAGAAAGCAGCCACATGGGGATCCATCCCGGTCCGAACCAAAAGAACGAGAATGGCGATGGCGATCGTTCCCCAAATCCAGTAGATAAACTGAGAAATACGGTATGTATAGATAAGCCCGCCCACCGTGTAGGCCGCCCATAAAGCGGTAAAGATCATGGGCCCTTCAAAGGGATTCCATTGAAAGAGAACGCACGGGATCGAAGAGCTCACGGCGACAAAGAAGTTCTTCGTTTTGGGCCCGGTTTGGGTGAAGGCCACGGAGCTGATGATCCCCCAGAAAGCCGCGAGGAAAGGAGTAAAGCCACTCATCAGGAGCCAGACAATGACGATGAGGGGCAGAACGAGAATCCCGTTCTCTTTCACCAGCTTCCTAATTCTGGGTAACTGGTCCCGGGGAATGCCCGTCATCCCCAACCGCCGGGCTTCAAAGTGAATCTGAACCCAAAGGGAAAAGAAATAGAAGAGGGCAGGGGTAACGGCCGCGAAGCAAATGGTCAGGTAGGGAATGCCCAGGAATTCGGCCATGATAAATGCTGCCGCCCCCATGATGGGCGGCATGATCTGGCCTCCGGTCGAAGTGGCCGCCTCCACAGCCCCGGCGAACTCCTTCGAAAACCCCAGCCGTTTCATCATCGGGATGGTAAAGACCCCGTCGGTCACAGTATTGGCCACCGAGGAACCAGAGATGGTTCCCAGCAGGGCTGAGGAGACCACGGATACCTTTGCCGGGCCACCGGCGGACCAGCCCGCGAGGGACATGGCCATGTCAATAAAAAACTTCCCCAACCCTGTTTTCATTGTGAAAATGCCGAAGAGGACGAAGTGGAATACAAAGGTCGCGACAACGCCCAAGGGCACCCCATAAATCCCCTCGGTTCCCAGGTACATCTGGTCGATGATGCGGGAGGGGGAATAACCGCGATGGGCGAAGAAATTGACCACAGGAATGTTCGCCAGGTAGGGTCCCAGATAGCAGACGGCCAGGGCAAAGAACCCCAGAATGGCCAGAGGAACGCCGAGGCTACGGCGGGTTCCCTCCAGCACCAAAAGAAGGGCGAAGCTTCCAAGGACATAGTCCCGGACGTTGGGGAAACCGGCCCGGTAGATGAATTGGTCAAAATCCAATATGAGATAGCTGGACATGGCGAAAGAGATGGCGGCCAGCGTCATCTCAAAATAGGGTATCTTTTGAGGCTCGTAAGCAAAGGTCTTTTTCCTCCCGAGGATATGGAGGGAATCATAGAACATGTAGGCCAGGGGAGCTCCAATAGCCCCCAGCATGCAGAATGTCCAAATGACAAAAGCCGTACTGGATTCCTGCACATAGGCACCCCAATTTCGGAGGATGGCGAAAACTGCGTAAAAGAATACCAACAGGCCGATCGCCGAAGCCGCCAAGTCCAGGCGGGGTGTTACTTTTGGGCTCCATAGGTCGCGAGTCTTCATGGCAAAGGCCAGGAAGAATCCTATGACAAAAACCATCCAAGCCGTCGCCGTATGCAGCTTGAAGATGCTTTGAAAGGTCAGGGCGAGAATGGTTCCGGACATTACCGAAAAGAGGATTTCATAGATCCAGGTCGTCGTGAGATTTTTGACCTTGACCTTGCGGGTGGGAAAGACCAGAAAGACCAAAGAAAGGACGAAGGTAAAGTGAAAGCAGCGGTGCTTCCACTCCTGGAGCACCCCAAACCCTGCGGTATAGATGTGGAAGAGAGCCA
>CAYQWO010000396.1:0-4121 GCA_964421095.1 uncultured Syntrophaceae bacterium | reverse complement strand
GCTGAACTGAATGCGTTGAACCGGCGCGGTCAGAAGAGAGGGGAAGTAGGCGGGGTCCCTCCGCCGGACCGTGAATTCTGCGCCCAATCCGGTCAGCAGACGGGGGATGCCCACCATCGCCTCGGCAAAGGCACGGATCATCTCCTCGTCCACAGTGCCGAAGGAGAGGGCCCGGTAATACCGGGTGGCATCCTCGATGCTCTCCGGAATCAGCATGGCCCCGGCGCAAACGCCGCTGTTTCCTCCGGGAAACCCCATTTTTTCGATGATCAGCACCCGGGCTCCGGCATCGTGGGCGGCAATCGCGGCATTCGCTCCGGCCGCGCCATAGCCCACGATCAATACATCCGTCTTATAATCCCCTCTCGGAGCGATGGATTCGGGGCGCTTCTCTCTTTGGCTCATCAGTTTCCCTGCCGCACCGCCCTTGCCGGCCTTCGCCGGCCTGGAACTGCGTTTTTTTGCGGATGGACGAGTTGACTTCTTCCGACTTTCCTTGCTTCTCTTCGGCGGCATTTTCCCCCTCCTTAGATATAATTTCGGTATTGTCAAAATCTAACCACAGAGAACCCAGAGAAATTATCCATTTTCCGAGAGTTTACAAAGCCTCAATTCCCTCCCCTCTGTGCCCTCTAAATGATTAATCCTTTCTTCTCCCCACCGGACATTCACCCCCAAACCCGTTCTTTTATGGCGTCTCCGTCAGTAAATTAGTGCCTGAACCCCATATAACCTGGACGGTGGTTCTAAACCCTTTCACCATAGAAATAACCTAATCTTCTGCCCCCGAGTCTATTTTCCACCTCCCGATGTCTCTGCCTTTTTATCTGCTTTTTTTGAGGACACAGAGTGTTTATCTGTGGCCTCTGTGGTTTCATTTGTTCTCCTATTTTTCATAAAACTTTTGACAGTTCCATAATTTCGTTCCAGGCGGAATTCAATTACTTATATCTCGTTCTGAGATAATGCTCGGGGTCAATTATTTATATTTTTCCCAAAAAATGATTTGCTTAAGATCTTTTCGAGGTCTGGGCTTGGGATCCTCATCAGGATATCCTAAAGGAAGCAAATCATGGACAAATAAATTATTCGGCAAGTTCATGACTTTGTGAGCCTCTTTGGGAGACATCGCTCCCACCCAACAAGTCCCTAAACCCTGATTAACAGCCTCCAAGGTCATATACGCTATCGCAATCATAATCTGTTCACCAGCTCTGATCGTCATGATCTGTTCACCTAAATGATAGGGCGCAAACAGTTCGCTTTCTAAAACGGTATGATCCAAAAAATCTTCAGTCCAGCTAAGCGCGCCAACATCCATAAGTTGCTTCAGAGACTCTCTTTGCATCTTGCGAGAGAATACCTCTATTGAACCGCAGCAAACAATTACGACCGGAGCACTTCCGACTACAGGCTGTCCACCGGCAGCCTTTGCCAATTCTTCGATTTTAGTCTTATCTTGAACAACAATGAAACGCCATGGTTGAGTATTTCCCCATGAGGGTGCTCGTCTGCCCGCCTCCAACACCTTTTCAATCTTCTCTTTTTCCACCGGCCGTGGCTTCCACTTTCTTATGCTGGTCCTCTTTAGAATCGCCTTTGATACATCCATCTTAATTCCTCCTTTCGCTGGTTTAGTTCTTCGAACCCAACCCCTTAATTTTGGCCTTCCAAAAGCCGAAGTAATAGGCTTTACGTGAGCTGGCAATGGGAGATTTGTTCAAATCAGGCAATTTGTCTTCCCTTCCCCTTCGTTCCTTATCACCATCGCAATCGACGCGCGGGGAGGATTTCTGATCGGATATTACCAAAATGGGGGGAATTGTCAAGGGGCATTAGTCAATAGTCCATTCGTATTTCCCGAGAATGCTTAATCCATAGGCTTGGGGGGAATGGGAGGGTCGGCAGGAAGGCAACGCTTTGGCGAGAGGGGTAATGGGGACCTATAATCGGGCCCGAGATAAAAATTTTCCCTTAGTCCAGCTGTTTATGATATTATTCCTTCTGTAAAAACATGGATGTATCCTTTCTTTCCCTAGCCAGGAGGACGGATCGCCTGGGTTTATCAGCCTCTGCGATTCGTGTTGCAGAATTTTAAAATGGGAAGGAGAAAATAAAATGAGGGGTAAGCAAAAAAGGCCAGAACTGACTCGAAGAGAGTTCCTCTGCCGCACCAGTGCGGGAATGGCGGCGCTGACCTTAGCCGGGATTTCCGGCTGGAGTCAGGCTGCGGAAAAAAAACCAAAATATGGGGGTAGGGTGCGCATTGGCGAGCGGTATCAATCCACTGGACTGGATCCCCACAAGAATCAATACTTCATCGATTATCAGCATTATGTGTTAATGTACAATGGTTTGACCGCTATGGGCCCCCTCCCCCAGGTGAGGGTCTATCCTGATCTGGCTAAGTCCTGGGAAATCTCTGAGGACGGAAGAGAATATACCTTTCCCTTAAGAGAAGGGGTAAAGTTCCACCATGGAAAGGAATTTGATAGCGGCGACGTAAAGTATTCGATAGAGCGGGTGATGAATCCAGCTACGCGATCACCGCGGGCATTCGCCTATCGGTGGATCGACTCGATTCAAGCCGTCGACAAATATCATGTCAAGATCAAGTTGAAGGAACCCTTTGGCCCCTTCCTGACAACCCTGACTATTCAGAATTGCCCGATCATTCCTGCGGGCTGGGAGCCGACGGCGGTAAAACCGGGGCCCGGTACAGGGCCTTTTGTTTTTAAGTCTTTTGTTCCTAATGAAACCTGCGAATTAACCCGGTTTGACAAATATTGGGAGGTGGATGAAAAAACCGGGGACCGCCTTCCCTACGTGGATAGCCTCTTCATAAAGAAGATCGTCGATCCTACGGTTCGTTGGGTGGCTCTCCGGGCCGGGGACCTGGATTATATCAACCTCCCGCCACCCAACATTGCCATCCAGGAAGCGAAGAACCCCATTCCAGGAATCGTAACTGTATTACCCCAACCCGTGGGTACCTTATGGATCTATTTTAATGTCACCAAACCCCCATTCGATAACAAAGGGGTCAGGCAGGCAATCGCTCACGCCATCGATAAGAATGAGCTGATCAAAGCCGCCTTTTGGGGGTTGGGTGAACCGGTTAATAATCAGCCTTTCCTCGGCCGCTCACGGATGTATATCCCTGTACAAGAGCAGGAATTCAATTTGGCCAAGGCTAGGCAGCTTCTGGCAGAGGCAGGATACCCCAAGGGGTTTAAGACCGAATTCTTACAATTTTCAGGGGGTACCGAACTGCCTGCTTCCGAGGTCATCGTGGGACAGCTGAGCAAGATAGGAATTGAGGCGACGATCAATATCCTCGACCGGGCGCCCTGGTTTGAAAATATAAGGAAGGGAAATTTCCATCTATCCGTACGATCGGAGAGTGAGAGACTGGACCCGGATGATGCTTATTACATATTTTTGCATTCCGGAGAGATCGACAAAAACAACTGGTCTCGGTACAGTAACAAGAAAATCGATAACCTGCTGGAAAAGGGCCGAACCACCTGGAAGTGGGAAGATCGGGTACCGATCTATCGGCAGATCATCGAGGCTATCAAAGAGGACTTACCCATCCTCTACCTTTATAAATCGATTATCCCGGTGGCCTTCCGCGATTATTTGAAAGGCCATGATGTAGGGGCCTCTACGTGGTTTGGATATTACGGTGGAGGCATGAAAAAGGTTTGGTTGGATAAATGAAAAGGCAGGGTCATGAATAACCCTGCCTTTGTTGCTCTATCGTTTACTTTTTCCTGCCAGCAAACGGAGGTGCCGAACTTTTTCTTATTCGTCGATCATGACTCGATCGCCGAGAGGTTTTAGAGGTTCGGTGAAAAAGCAGATGAGCCAAAACTCTTCACCATCCGCAGCGCGGGAACTATGGGCGACGCCGCGCGGGCAGGTGTGGAATTGGCCAGCCTTAGCCGGAACCCATTTACCATTGATATAATATTCCCCACGGCCTTTATATATATAAACAAGCTCATCGACCTGCGAGTGGATATGCCTGCCCAGGACAAGGCCCTTACCCCGGATAAAAAGCACTTGGGCGCGGGGTGATAGAAAAACTGTTTCGATCCTCGCATTGCCTTTTTCTA
>CAYQWO010000395.1:0-4132 GCA_964421095.1 uncultured Syntrophaceae bacterium | reverse complement strand
TCCATTACTTTTGCGAAGCTCAATAAGATGTCGATACACGGTATCAGGTTTATCAATTACGGGTGGAAATCTCCAATATCAAGACAAAATGGCTTTCTGGCGATTACAGGAAGGAAGAGTCAGAAACCTAAGTTATCCCTTCCACCTCACAGTCAACAATAATAAGATATTGTACGAGTTGATGATCATGTCCTTTCCAACTGAAAAAAATGATTGACGGGTTCCATGTAAAGATGTAAATTTCAACCAGAAAGCGCACATGGATCTGCACGGAGATCAAAGTAAGAGATGCTACCATGAAAGGGAGGTTAGATGGAACAATATAAGACACCTGGCTAAAAGCCTGCAGATTCTTTAACCCAATGATATTTATGGAGAATTTTGGAGACAATTCGCTGGTATCTTATATTGCAAAAGTAGCATTGTGTGGGTTCTTAGAGGGAGCCGTATAATTATTAAAAAATAGAAGAAAGGGGGTAACAAGGTATGGAAAAGAGATTGAAAATAGCACTAGTGTTCTGCTTTATTATTGCTTTTCTCGTGGCCGGGTTTTCTCCTGCCAGAGCCACGGAAAAGATCGTATGGAAGGGGCAAAGTACTTGGGCCGCTGGGATGCCGATTCTGCAAGAAGGCGCCGAATACTTTGCCAAGAAGGTTGGAGAACTATCGAATGGCCGGCTAATTATCCAAATGAACCCCGCCGGCGCGATCGTCCCAGCCTTCGAACTCATTGAAGCAGTGAACAAAGGTATCGTGGATGTAGCCTGTGGATGGGCCAGTTATTGGGTGGGAAAATTCCCTGCCTCCCCCCTATTTGGTGCGGTGGAGGGGGGGCCGGAAAGAATGGAATTTCTCAGCTGGGTTTTAGTGGGGGAAGGATTGGAATTATGGCAGGAAATGTATGACCGGGCTAACTGGCAGGTTAAAGTCCTCCCGCCTTACTCAGCCCACACCTCGGAAAACTTGGCCTGGGCTAATAAACCCATTCGTTCCCTAGCGGACTTTAGAGGTTTAAAATTCCGGACCGGCGGCCTATACTGGGGAAAAGTCCTTACAAAGATGGGAGCATCAGTAGTTATCTTACCGGGCGGTGAGGTTATCCCTGCGCTGCAAAGACGAGTCATAGATGCCGCTGAATGGAGCATGCCTTGCATTGATATTAAGATGGGCTTTCACGATGTCTGTAAATATCTAGTTATTCCCGGGGTACACCAACCGTCTTCCTTAGATGAGACCCTGATTTATAAGAAGTCGTGGGATAAACTCTCCCCCGATTTAAAGTCCATCGTTTGGACTGCGGCGAGAGATAGCAGTCTCTACATTATGACTCGGGAAATGGAGCTTAATCCTCCAGCACTTCAGTTTTTCAAAGAAAAGGGTATTGAAGTCATAACCTTGCCGCCCGAGGTGTTGAGCAAAGCAAAGGCTTTGGCTGAGGAGGTACATAATGAAACAGCAGCAAGGGACCCATTCTTTGCCAAAGTACTAAGCTCACAGAGGAAATTTCAAAAGACCTGGTTGGATTACGCTGACGCATTCAAGATTATCTATAAGTAAGAGGGCAGTGAGCAGGTGATGGCAACTCCAACGGCAATTCCTTAAACTTTTATCTTCTTCTTCCTAAGGGTATTCCCGGCTTTTTCAACCTGATGCGGTAGATATTGGGGTCTATCTTGAGCGGGAATGCTCGCATGATCTATCGAGAGTCCGCATAAGGCCAGACTTAAGAGAGCAGCTGGCCTCAACCTGAGTGAATGACTTCCGAGAATATGCATTCTCGGAATTACAAAATGTTCTGACTGAAAGGGGTCAGGGTTGCCTTAAAAAAGGCCTGACCCCTTTAAAAGTTTAGGGGCCTTTCATTAGGGGAGTATTAAATTGGAATCCTATTTTAAATACGTGAGGGCGATTGACAGAATTTCGGACTGGAGCGGCAGAATTGTTTCCTATCTCGTTTATCCGCTGGTGGGCGGGGGGGCATACGAGGTTATTGCCCGGTATTTATTCCATGCCCCTACAGAGTGGGCGTATGATGTAACCTACATGCTTTATGGTTCGATTTTCATGCTGGGAGCGGCCTATACCCTTTTGACTAAGGGACACATCCGTACAGACTTCTTCTACAGTAAGTGGTCGCCACAGAAACAGGGTAAGATTGATGCCATAATGTATCTGGTTCTTTTTTTCCCCGGCATCATCTTTTACTTGATTGCGGGAATCGATTATGCGGCCAATTCCTGGAGCACTCATGAGCGGGCCAATAGCCCGTGGATGCCGATCATTTATCCATTCAAGACCGTAATCCCCCTAACTGCATTGATGCTCTTGATCCAAGGGGTTTCGGAGTTTATCAAGAGCATTTCTGCCTGGAAGAAGGGGGAATGGAAATGAGTGGAGAACTTCTCGGCATCATCATGCTCGTCGTCCTCCTCGTCGTGATTTTCATCGGTTTCCCGATTTCCTTTACTTTGATCATTGTGGCGCTGACCTTTGGGTATGCAGCGTTTGGTGATATGGTCTTCCATCTCATGGTTTCTCAGACTTTCGGTTTTATGCAGGAAGAAGTCCTGGCTGCAGTGCCTCTGTTTATCTTCATGGGGTATATCACTGAGCAGGCAGAACTGATGGAGCGTCTCTTCAAAGCCTTCCGCTACCTCCTGGCCCCGCTGAAAGGATCGCTTTACCTCGGAGTAATCTTAACCGCGACCGTTTTTGCAATGGCCACAGGAATCGTGGGAGCTGCGGTCACCGTGCTCGGAATTATGGCCGCTCCGATTATGATCAAATGTGGCTATAGTCAACGACTCTCCTCCGGTGCGATCGCCGCCGGGGGAACCCTGGGAATCCTCATCCCGCCCAGCGTCATGCTCATCGTCATGGGCCCGGTGCTCGGGGTCTCAGTGGCCAAACTCTATGCTGCGGCGTTCGGCCCGGGATTTTTGCTTGCCTCTCTCTATATCGCTTACTTGCTGGTCCGCAGCTACCTGGATCCCCAATTGGGTCCTTCCTTACCACCTGAAGAACGTATCGCCTCAGCCAGGGCGAAGCTGGGGGAATTTTTGGCCGGAATGGTGCCTCTCGGAGTTCTCATTGCGGGTACACTGGGAAGTATTCTGGGTGGACTGGCAACCCCAACGGAGGCCGCGGCCATGGGGTCTACAGGGGCTCTTGTTCTGGCTCTGGCCTATCGAAAACTGAATTGGGAGAAGTTTAGAAAGGCCGCCATCGGAACTCTCCGGACTACAAGCATGGTCATCTTTCTCGGCGTGGCCTCCAATGTTTTCGGTGCAGTCTTTGCCCGGCTTGGGTCAGCGAATTTGATAACCAATACCTTACTTGCGCTTCCTGTTTCGCCGTTCTCGATGCTCATGATCATAATGATTCTGATCTTTCTCCTGGGGTGGCCCTTCGAATGGCCGGCCATCATCTACCTTTTCCTGCCCATCTTCATGCCCCTGGTTTTAGCCCTGAAGTTTGACCTGGTCTGGTTCGGCATTCTCACAGCCGTGAACCTGCAGACAGCGTTCCTTTCGCCCCCGGTGGCTATGTCGGCGTATTATCTCAAGGCTGTAGTTCCCGAGTGGGAGCTTTCGACGATTTACCGGGGAATGGCGGATTTCATGGTCCTCCAGGTGATTGCGCTTACCATTGTTATGATCTTTCCCGACATCGCCCTGTGGTTCCCGAGATGGCTCTTCAGTAGTTGACACGATCTGGCTCTTCGGCCAATCCAACCGCCTTTAATTATTTCCCCTTTCGTCCCATCCCTCTTTCCCCCGGCAAGAGAGAGGGATGGAGTGATATCAAGTTTACATTTCCCTTTGGGAAAAAGAATTCAGGAATAAGATTAAGGCTCTTTTGAGAGTTTAAAGGATGAGGGGTCAGGCTTGACTTTTTTAATTTTTTCACAAACCTGACTTCAGCTCTTCCATTTTCTTCGACAGATGGTTATCGAATTTGGATTTTTCCAGCAGTCGCCGCGCCCAAACGCTTAAGCTCGATATAAAGCCTTATAACGCCCTTCAAATAATTGCCCTTTTCGCTCCAGCTGGTGATTGATCCATCCTGTGTGTCGCTAACTGAGACTCTGCATAATTCGAGAAAGGGGGGTATCTGCCACCTGAATGGCCAA
>CAYQWO010000394.1:0-4132 GCA_964421095.1 uncultured Syntrophaceae bacterium | reverse complement strand
CGAAGGGGACATTTTTGATGAGAAAGCCTATGTTCTTGGCCATTGTTGATAGGCTTATTGGCTTCGCTCCTTCCACAATCTGAGAATAGACCGTTCCCAGGATATACTCGGAGTGGGCATACAGGGTTCGCCTCTGGTTTTCCAGACAGTCTCGTTGCCCCTCTGCCAATAATTCTAATCCTTGGCTCATCTGGCCTTTGGCAATCAACAGCGCCCCCGCAAAAAGACTCGCTACCAATTTGAGCCCTCCAGCACCAAACTTCTCGCTGTAGGTCAAAACTTCCTCGAGAGCGGTTTCAGCCATATCGAACTGGTTAGTGAACAAATAGCTCCCGCCTAACAGTATCTTTGACATCTGGGAGTAAAGAGGGTCTACAGCGAGCCGCGTCGCAATCTCCGTGCGTTCGATGGCCGAGTGGAAATCGCCTCTCAGCATGCAGCTCAATCCGATACCCAGATGACCCATCACCAAGCTTCGAATATTTGAGTGTTTCTCACCATAGTCCAGAAGGGCCTTCCCGACTTCAAGGGTCATTTTCGTCTCTCCCCTGTGATAGTACGCGTACCCCAGTCCAGCGAGGGACTTGAAATACAAGTACTGATCTGTCTCGAAAGACCTGGAGATCCTCTGAGCCTTTTGTCCAAAGGCAATCGCCTCGTCCAGAACACCAAGATCAGCACAGGTCCAGGTAATCCAGGTGCAGGCATAGCCAATGATCTTCTGATCCTGAATTTCCTCCCCAGTTTTGAGAGCCTTGCTCAGGTATTCATAAGACTTTTTCGCCTTCCCAGCAGAGTACAAGCTAAAGCCAAGCCAGGCGTAAAACATCGCGAGTTCGGCCTTATCCACAGATTTAGCCAGTTCTTCATGATCGGTGAGCAAACTGACAAGGCTCTTAAAATCGCCACGGTAGTAGAAAACATAGGACCATTTGTTGAGCAGATCGATCAGGAGCCTCTTTTCCTCATCCGTCATCGCTGGTTTATTCTTAAGAAGATCGAAAGCCTCCTGATAATATTGATGGGATTCTTCCACGGCGTATCTCTTCAGGCTCTTTTCACCCGACTTCATAAGATAATCGACGGCTTTCTGTAGAGATTGACCCCGCTTGAAATGAAAGGCCAGGGTCTCATAGAATTCTGAAACCCTCTCGTGGAACAACTGCTCCATCACGAGGGCGATGCGCTCATGGATCGCCTGGCGTTCTCTTTTTAGAAGGCCGCTGTAAACCACCTCCTGGGTCAGGGCATGCTTGAAAACATATTCCAGCTCCGGCTGAAAAGACCGTATCCGGATCAGGTCAAACTGCTCCAACCTGTGCAAATGATGGTCCAGCCGCTCTTTGAGCTCCGTTATCTTTGTGAGAATCTCGTACAGAAAAACCCTCCCGATGACCGAGGCTTCCTGAAGGATGCGCTTCATCTCCCTCTCCAGCCGGTCGAGCCTTGCGGAGATGACGCCTTGTACTGTTGGCGAAATGTCGGACTGATTAATTGGACGACTGAGCCTCCAGTTACCGTTGTCGCGGATCAGGGTGCCTGATTCGATTAGCGAGTTGATCACCTCTTCCAGATAAAAGGGATTGCCCTCCACCTTTTCCTGAACGAACTTCCTCAACTCCTGGGGGATGGCTTTAGACTTCAGCAGAGATTCCATCATGTCCTGCGCGTCCGAGGCCGAGAGATCCTGGAGCTTGATCTCCTGGTAAGATTTGCCAAGGACACCCAACTGATGGCTGGTGAAGAGGCTAAAAGGAAGCCTGTACACACAGATAAATAAAACAGGATGGCTGAACTCCAATAGAATAGAACGAAGAAAATCAAGGGAAGATGGATCTGCCCAATGGATGTCCTCCAGACAAATAACCGTCGGTCCACTCTGGGCCAGAGCCCCAAGAATTGCCTGGACTGCTTTTAAAAGACCCGATCTCCAATATTCGGGACTAACTCCTTCTATCTCGGGGTAGCTCAGTGCATAAAGACTCCCCACGTACGCGGCAACATCCCCCTTCTTTCCGATCAGACGCTCGACGCCAAATTCCACTTTCCCCCTTACTATTTCCGGTGGATCACCCTCTTCAATCTGCCAGGCTCGATTCAGGAGATCGATCAGCGGAAAATACGGGATGTTTTGAGAATAGGCGTAAGCGTGCCCCTCACGCCATTGGATTTCATTGAGATCCAAAGTGGCCCGGAACTCCTCCAGAATTCGGGTTTTCCCCGTGCCCGCATCGCCGCAGATGGAAAAGACCCCCCCTTTGCCCTGATGCAATCTTTGCACTGCTTCCTGGAGTTGGGCCAATTCCGCCTTCCGGCCGATGAGCTCAGCCCTCAACCCAAAGGTACGATGCAAAGTAAGCGGCTTCTCTTTTGTAGAGAGCAGCCTGTAAACTTGGACTGGCTCGGCTTTCCCTTTGACCTGGACAGGCTCCAACCTTTCAAAAATAAAATGCCCTCCCCCCAGCTGATAAGTCACTGAACCCACCAGTATCTCACCCGCCTTGGCCAGACCGCTCAGCCGGGAAGCCAGGTTGATGGTATCTCCCAACACGCCGGTAGTCCCCCCGTCCTGATCCACCTGCCCCGTCACTACGAGGCCGGTATTGATACCGCTGTGCATGGATAGAGACCTTCCCACCCTTTGTTCAACCCGTGGGCTCATGGCCTCCACAAAGGAGTGTATTTCCCGGGCAGCCCGGATGGCCCTCACCGCGTCATCTTCGTGGGCCTTGGGCACCCCAAAGAAGGCCACCACGGCATCGCCGATAAATTTCTGGATGGACCCTTCGTACTTATTCACTACAGAGGTGATCCCCCCGAAGACCTCCCTCATGATCTCCTTGACCTCTTCCGGGTCGAGCCTTTCCGACATGGCGGTGTATCCAGACAGGTCAGAGAAAAGAACGGTGACCTGCTTTCGTTCCCCCTCAATGGATGGTTCTTTCCTCTCAATGGCTTCTTCCTTTTCCAACTTTTGCCCGCACTCGCCGCAGAATTTGAATTGAGGAGGATTGGGAAAATTGCATTTAGGGCAGATTCTTTCCAATCTTGCCCCGCATTCCCCACAAAATTTCAGGTTGTCGGGATTTGCCGTCTGGCATTTCGGGCAATTCATCATTACTCTCCCCAGCTTTGATTTGCCAAACTTTATTGCAATTACCTTGACTTGAATGATGAGAAAAGATTAAACTTAATCCGTATGGTAGCAATGGCTCAAATTCAGAACCTGGCAGAGCGTATCGCAGACCAATTTCGGCCCGAGAAAATCATTTTATTCGGCTCTTATGCCAGAGGGAATCCAACCCCGGATTCCGATGTTGACTTGTTAGTTGTTTTACCCCATACGGGGAAAAGCTGGCGACTGGCTGCTCAAATTCGCGGGTCGCTCCAAGTGGATTATCCGCTTGATCTGATTGTGAGGTCGCCTGAAGAGCTGCGGCGGCGTCTGGCGGAAGGCGATCCCTTTTTGCTGGATATCGAGACGAACGGCGAAGTGCTGTATGAAAACCGTAACTCGTGAATGGATCGAAAAAGCGGAGGGCGACTATCGGACCGCAGAACGGGAGATTTTGGCCAAGCCGCCGAATTACGATGCCGCCGCATTTCATGCCCAGCAATGCGCCGAAAAATACCTCAAAGCACAAATGATAGAGGTAGGCATTGCTTTCCCCAAGACGCATGACCTTATGTCCCTCCTGAGGCTGGTTCCGTCTTTGGACCCGAAGTGGGAAGCTCTTCGTCCGAAGCTGGATGCGCTTACTTCGCTGGGGATCGAGGTCCGATATCCCGGTGTATCTGCGGACGAAGAGGACGCCCAGGAAGCCCTCGAAACGGCTGGAATCGTACGCAGCCTTGTTCGGAGTTCTCTCGGATTGCACGGATGATGACTTTGAATTTAGGATAGTTCCTCCAACCCCGTCAAGGATAAAGCTGAGTACTCTACAGGCTTATTGGATGGCTGCCAGTTCTTTCTGGTATTTCTCCACCCATCCATCGGCACCGCATTCTTTCAGAATTTCTATGGCCTTCCCCAAAATTTCTCGGGCTTTTAAACGATCTCCTTTTCGTTTGAACAATTCAGCGTAAAGGGCGTAATCGTTTCCCAAACGGAACCTTATACCATTCCTTTGAT
>CAYQWO010000393.1:0-4141 GCA_964421095.1 uncultured Syntrophaceae bacterium | reverse complement strand
AGAAGGGCGTTAGTCTTTGGCCAGATGTGCGTTCCCAGGTGGGGCCCGCTGGTTTTCCCCCGGCCTAAGACTCTTTCCCACTTGGTAAATCCTTCAATACCCAGGGACGATAGGGCTTCATTCAGCTCTTCTTCGATTCCCACATAGTAAGAAATCAAAACCATTTTCATCTTCTTCCCTCCACATTCCCTTTCATTGCTTCTTTCCTTTTTCTTTCCATCCTCTCTTCAAACACGGAGTAAAGCGTAGGAACAAAAATGAGGGTGATGAAGGTGGAAACTAAAAGCCCTCCTGCGGCCGGGGCGGCTAAGGGCTGCCAGAACTCTGAACCTTCTCCTCCCCGAATGGCTAAAGGCAAAAGTCCGAAGAAAGCAGCAAAGGCGGTCATCAGTACAGGGCGAAGCCTGGTTCGCCCGCCAGTCATCACCGCTTCTTTTACGTCCATCCCTCTGGCCCGCAGAGTATTGATGTAGTCGATTAAAATAATCCCGTTCTTGGCCACAATCCCGATCAGCATGATCAGACCGATGAAGGAAGGGACAGAAAGTCGGTGGCCGCTGATCAAAAGGGTCCAAACCACACCGATCAGAGCGAAAGGAATAGCAAAGTACATGATCATGGGGTCGCGCATGGATTCAAACTGTGAGGCCATGACCATGTAAACCAAAATCATGCCCAAAACAAGGGACAGGAGTAGCCAACGGAAGGCTTTCTCCTGTTCTTCTCTGGCTCCGCCGAACTTCAAGCTAAACCCTGGGGCAAGGGCGAGGGAAGAAAGCTTCTCTTTGACTTCCCTCACGACGCTCCCCAGGTCCCGCCGGTAAATATCGGCCATCACCTTCACGATCCTCTGCTGTCCTTTCCGTTCGATGCGCACCGGTCCTGTTGTTTCCTCAATCCTGGCTACGTTGGAAAGACGAATCTGTTTCCCAGAAGGAGATTTGACAAAAAGCAAGCCCAGGTCTTCAATTCGTTGCCTATCTTCCTCGCGCAGCCGGGGATAAATATCAAACTCTTCTCCCCCTGCCCGGAATTTGGCCGCCTTTTCTGCCTCTCCTCCAATGGCAATCTTTACCGTGTTGGCGATCGTGTCCACGTTGAGGCCAAGGAGGGAAGCTTTATCCCGGTCAATCAAAACTCGCAATTCGGGTTTTCCTTCTTCCCGGCTGATCTCCACATCGGTCAGCCCTTCAATGCCCGAGAGGATTTGGGCGACCTCACGGGAAACGCGACGAGCTTCTTCCAAGTCCCATCCCCAGACCTCTACCTGGAAGGCCCTTCCTCCTCCGTAGATCAACCCCGCCATCGGATCATCGGCGCTGAATCGGATGATTGATCCAGGAATGTCTTTCGTCAGGGGTCTTAAGGACTCGAGGATCTCCTTATTAGACCTTTTACGATCATTTTTAGAAACCAACCTGCCCATGACCATACCTAAATGGGCCCCTTCTTTGCCGCCGAGAAGAGCCCCTATGCCGCCCGCGCCGTACCCCCAGCGGGAAAAATAAGTCTCCAGCTCGGGAGTATGGTTGATCATAATTTCTTCTACTCGTTGCACCACTTTTTCTGTCTCTTCGAAACGGGTCCCCACTGGAAGCTCAACACTGATCCGCATCTGGTTCATGTCGGATTCGGGCATAAATTCTGTTCCCACGAAAGGGATGAGCAGAAGGCTCAAAACCAAGAACGCTACTCCCCCGCCGATGACCAATTTGCGATGATTCTGGGCCCAGCCCAGAATGTTACGGTACTTATTGTTGAGCCCTTCAAAGACTCTCTCCCCAAAAGCTTCTAACCTGGCAAACTTTCCTTCTCTCTTATGCTCTTCCAGATGGAGAAACTTGGATGAGAGCATGGGAACCAAAATCAGGGCCGAGGCCAGAGAGGCCATCAGAGCCAGGATGATCACGAAAGACATCTGCCGAAACAGAATCCCGGAGATGCCTTTGACGAAAACAATAGGGAAAAATACAGCCACCATTGTCAAAGTAGCAGCAATGACCGCATTCCCTACCTCAGAAGGAGCAAAAATGGCCGCCGTCCTTGGCCTTTCGCCGGCATTCTGGTGGCGGTGGATGTTTTCTAATACAACTATGGCATCATCAACCACCAGCCCGATGGCTATGGTCAGGGCACTCAGAGTCAAGACGTTCAGAGTGTAACCGGCAAAGTACATCAGGGCGAAGGTGATGATCAGAGAGGTAGGAAGGGAAATAGCGACGATCAGGCTGCTGACGAGATGGCGGAGGAACATGAGAACCACTAAAACCACCAGGACAAGGGCGATGATCCCTGTTTCAGAGACCCGGGCAACCGCCAGTTTGATGTTTCGGGCATTGTCGCGTACCAAACTCATTTTTACGTCGGGAGGAAGGTTTTTCCTGATTTCCTTCAGGGACTCCAACACCCGATCGCTCACCGCAACTGTATTGGCCCCTGATTGCTTCTGCACCATGACGTAAAGTCCTTTTCTTCTATTCACCCGAGCATCTTGTGTTAGTTCTTTGAAATCATCTTTTACTCTGGCTATATCTTTGAGGTAGATCGGGGCTCCCTGATTTGTCCCAACCACGACCCTTTCCACTTCCTCTACCTTGAGCTCCATGGGTGTACGGACGAGAAAATCCGTTCGGCCGGCCTTTAAATGTCCTCCAGGGAGGTCCAAGTTGGCTGCATGGATAGCATTGACCACCTCCAGGATGGAGAGATTTCGAGCCTCCAATCGCTGCCGGTCGATGTTCACCAAAATCTGCCGTTCCAGCCCTCCCCGTACCACAGCGGTCGCGACGCCAGGAATAGTTTTCAGAACATCGCAGACTTCTTTATCGATGATGTGATAGAGCTGAGGAAAGTTTTCTTCAGCAGTAAAACCAAAGAACAGAATGGGGAACATGGAAATATCAAACTTGAAGATGTAAGGTTCCTCGGCATCGTCGGGCAGTAGGGGCTTGACCAGGCCAATTTTGTCTCGCGCGTCATTGCTTGCGGCATCCAGATTGGCTCCCCAGTTAAACCGCAGTGAGATCACAGAAAGATCATCCTGGGAGATGGACTCAATTTTATCCAGGTTGGAAATAGTCGCCAACTGCGTCTCCAGGACCTTGGTGATCCGGCTTTCAACCTCTTGGGGACCTGCCCCTTCGTACCTGGTGATCACCCCGATGGTGGGAATCTCGATCTCTGGCATCAGGTCGATGCCCAGTCCGGCTAAAGAAACCAAACCCAGAATGATCATGGCCAGAAAGATCATCACCGTAGTGACAACCCGATTGACGCCAAACTCCGGAAGGTTCATGCTGACTTACCTGCGCTTTCTTGGATTATCTTCACCTTGGACCCGGGCTTAAGCCTGTTTTGCCCCTTGATCACTAAGTTTTCCCCTTCTTTCAACCCCTCCAGAACTTCAATCAAAAGCCCACTTCTCTCCCCTAAGATCAATCTTCGACGGACCGCCTGATCCCTCTCCACCACGAAGGCGTAAGAGACACCCGTAACCAGATCTGTGATGAGGGTTTCCCGGGAGATAGTCAAGGCCTCTTTCTGCCCCACAAAGAGACGAATGTTGGCGAACATTCCGCTTTTAAGGTGTAAATTTGGGTTGGGAATCTCCACCTCTACGTTGAAATTGCGCGAGATGGGGTTGATCTCCGGGATGATCCGGGTGACCCGCCCCTGAAAAATTTTTCCCTCCAAAGCATCCATCTTACTCTCCGTAGGGGTCCCGATTTTAACCTTGGGGAAATCTCGTTCCGAAACTGGAGCTGCAATCTTCACTCGACTTACGTCGGTAAGTTTTAGGATTTCCGTTTTGGGAGCCGTATAGATCTGCACTCCTTCATCGACGAACCTAGCGGTTATGAGGCCAGAAAATGGAGCCTTCATGGTTGTATCTATTAGGTTATTCCTGGCCACTGCCACCCCGGCTTCCGTCTGGCCTACCTGCGCCCGGGCAAATTCGATCTCCTCCTCTGTAGGCCCTTTCTTCAACATATCCAGTTGTTCCCTTGCCTGTTTGACCTGCGCAATGGCTGATTCGTACTGGGCGATGGCCGCATCCAACTGTCGCTGCGCAACTACTCCGATGGCTGCCAGTTGTTTCATTCGCTGGTATTCTTTCTCCATGTTGGTAAGGTTGGCCTGG
>CAYQWO010000392.1:0-4149 GCA_964421095.1 uncultured Syntrophaceae bacterium | reverse complement strand
CCCCTTCTTTTTTCAATTCTTCGATATGTCTTTTGACCGCCGACTGATCCCGACCTGTATACCCACATAGTATGGCCCCTTTTATTTCAAAGGAGACCTCCCTCTTGCCCGCTTTCTCTTCCAGTATGAGCGAATGAATCATTGCCAAACAAGTCCTTCAGTTTATTTTTGGGCTTTTTTGCAACTCTCCTCCCCCCATCCCTCTCCCCGAAGCTGTGAAATAATCCCGTAAATCAGCCCCCTCCCCTTACTTCATCAAGGGGGAGGAAATTTCTTTTCTATTTCGATATGTTCACCCTCTCCCCGCGCGGGAGAGGGTAGGGTGAGGGGGAAAAATGTCAAAGGTTCCTATTTTTTCTTAGCCTTCAGCTTCTCGTTTTCCACCCGGCGGAGCTCCCGCCTCAGTATTTTACCCGAGGAAGTTTTCGGCAATTCTTTTATGAATTCGATCTCCCGCGGGTATTTATAGGGGGCAATCGTAGCCTTCACGTGATCCTGAAGTTCCTTGGCCAGCTCCGGGGTGGGTTCACAGCCTTCGTGGAGGACCACCCAGGCCTTCACCTTTTCTCCCATCTCCGGGTCGAAGACACCGGCGACCCCAGACTCCAGCACAGCTTTATGCTCCTGCAGGGCCGTTTCCACATCGGCCGGGGAAATCCGGTAGCCATGGCAAGTCATGATATCGTCCGACCTGGAACCGTACCAGAAATAACCCTCTTCATCCATGTAAGCCAAGTCCTTGGTGTCGTACCAAGCGTTGGGGAAATAAACCTCCTGTGTTCGTTGCGGGTCCTTGAAGTATTCTTTGAATAAGCCGGGATGATCCTTTCTCAAGGCCAGATGACCCAGCACGCCAGGCGGGAGAGGCTCGCCCTTTTCATTCACAATGGCTACCTCAATTCCCGGGAGGGGTTTTCCCATCGATCCGATCTTCACTTTAATATTCGTCTGGGCGGTGCAGAATTCATGGGCTTCGGTCTGTCCCATGCTGTCAAGAATCTTAACCTTAAAGCGCCGCATCCATTCACGCCATGTTTCAGCCAGTAGGGGCTCTCCGGAGCTGAGGCAATATTTTAGGGAGCTGGTATCGTATTGTTTTTCAGCATCTTTCACTGCGAGCATCATTCTGTAGATGGTTGGGGTCCCGGCGAATATCGTAATCTTATATTGTTGGATGAACTCATACGCCCTTTCGGCATTAAAGCGCTCGTCCGCATAAATAGCCGTGGAGACGCCCCAGCGGAAAGCAAAGAGGAAATTGTGCCCCAGGGCATACATCCAGGTTAGTGCCGTGGGTCCGCCGCAAATATCTCCCCTTTCCAACCCCATGGCGTATTTCCCGATGGGGTCTCCAGCGCCGATGATAAAACGATGACAGTGAACGACGCCCTTGGGCGCTCCGGTTGTCCCGGAGGTATAGAGGAAATAAGCCGGGTCATCCTTATAGGTCTCCACGAATGGCAAAGAAGCTCCATTCTCCTTCAAGAGGTCCTCGAAGAGGATCTGATTCCCCTTCGCCTCCCCGATGACGATAACGTGCTTAAGGGTCGGGCATTTGGCACGGATGTTTTCGATGGCTTGAATGTACTTGGCGGTGGTGATGATGGCTATAGATTCGCTATTGTTGATAATATGCTCCAGCTCACCTTCCCGGAGCATAATATTCGTCGGTATGGGAACCGCTCCGATCTTCTGCCCTCCCAGGAAGGCGATCATGTACTCAGGCTGGTTCGGGGTCCGGATCACGTACCGGTCGCCCTTGGAAAGACCCATGTTGTGCAGGGCATTGGCCACGCGGTCGGAAAGGTCCTTCAACTCCCCATAGGTGATCTTCTGGTCCAGATAATAGATGGCTACATCCTGGCCTCGTCCGCTCTCTGTCCAGTAGTCGACGATCAGCCTGGCCATATTCAATTTTTCAGGGATGTCCAGCTTGAAGAAACCCTGGCTATCCATGCGATGGTAAAAATAGTCCAATCCCATGGCCTTCCTTTCCCCCAATTTTTTTGTAACATATTAAATCACTTCTGGATTGTCAAGGAGAAAATAAATTTATACTTAACCTGTGTTCTATTCTTTATGCACACCCGCCTGGGACGGAACTGGGCCTTGTATCTGGGATTAAACATTGGGTGGGAAAGATTTTTTAGGGGTGGTCACCTAAAAGGCCCGCCGGGAAGCGGGCCTTTTTTCATCCCTTGATCAATCGTGGGAGCATCATGTGGTTATGGGGGCAGATCGATCTGGGGTTTTGATAAGCGGAGCCCGCAAAGGCCACCATATATTTTCGAATATCTGCAAGGGAAACTACTTCATCGACAAACCCCGTCTTGGCACAATAAATCGGCCTTGATTTCTCAAAATACTCCTGGGCCAGGATATTCATCTTCTCGATGATGGGCTTTAAGGGACGACCCGCATCCTTTTCCTTCACGAGTCTTCTGGCAAAAGAGGCCACCGCAGCTGTTTCCCCGTGCATCACATAAATCTCCGTCGTGGGTGCGCCCAGGGTAAAGACATTATGATTGTTCGCCTGCGGCCCGCCCATGATGTAATGGGCAGCGGCGGTCCCTTTTCTTAACACCACGCATATCATGGGCACGTCCGTCTGTTCGATGGAGTAAATCAAGGACTGCCCCAATGCTAAAAGCTCAGCCTTTTCGGCGATGTCTCCCACATCGATGCCCGTTGTATCCTGGAACCAGATGATGGGAACTCGGTCTCTGCCGCACTGGGTGACGAACTCATTCATCTTGATGAGGCCCTGACGGTATATCTTCCCGCCGACACCCGGATAAGGAGCATATTCGGGGTATCCCTTGGGCAGGAACCCTTGCCGATTGCCGATGATGCCGACTAAGAAGCCGTCAATTTTGGCCAGGCCGGTATAAATCTCGGGGCCATAGGTTGGCCGGAATTCCATGTGTTCACTGTTATCGGTCAGCCTGGCGAGAACTTCCTCAAAATTGTAGGCCATCTTTTGATTGAAAGGAACTAGACGGTTGATCTCTCCGGGTGAAAACTTAGGTTCCTTGGGCTCGGCGGCCCTAAAAAAATTGGGATGATAGGCCGGGATGTATTTCATATATTCTTTCAAGGCATCCAAAACTCCTTCTTCCGTTTCAAAGACAGCCTTGAAGAAACCTGTGGAGTCGTAATGGATCTCCACCCGTCCAGGAGGAACGGCCTTAAACTTTCTTGTAGCATCGATTATAAGTTCTGCCCCTTCCTCATCAAAGAACCCTTTGGGACTCATCCCGCTGACAATCCCGCCCCCTCCGACGGCAATATTGCAATTCTTATGCGCCAGCAGAATTGTTGGGCTGATCCCCTGGTATCCGCCGCCTGCCGGGTTAGTTCCATAAATCCCCGCCAGGACTGGAATGCCCAACTTTTCGAGTTCGGCGTGTCTGAAGAAGGTGGTTCCATTTCCTCTCCGATTGGCGTAAACCTTCTCCTGTTCGGGGAGCTTTACTCCACTGCAGTTCACCAACCAGACCAGGGGGAGATGGAGACGCTTGGCCATGTCCGTTACCCGCAAAATATTTTCGGCCTGGCCAGCGATCCAGGCCCCGGCAATCACTTTATTGTCAAAACCAATGATCACTGCCCATCTCCCGCTGATCTTCCCTAACCCATCCACCACCCCGGTCGTGCCCGATTCTTCATCCATGGGGTCAAAGAGGGTGTGTAAGGGACACCAGGTGCCCGGGTCCAGCAAATAATCCAGCCTCTGGTAGACGGTCATTTCTCCCCTTTTATTAATTTCCTCTGCAGGGATCCCAGCCTTTTTCACTTTTTCCACAGCCTCGGCAATTTTGTCTTCAACCTCTTTAATTTGTTTAACATTTTCTTCAGAACTTTTAATTTGCTTTTCGGTCAAAGGCTTGCCGAACTCCGCCATTCTTGCAAAATAGGGTCTCATCTATCTATCCTCCTGGTTTGGGGTTTAAGTTTTTTCCTCCAAAATATCTAAAAAATTTTATTGTAGCAAGGAATTTTTCAATACCCCTGTTGCCCGCCGAAAAGACTTGACTTGATTTTTTGTATTGAATATAAAATAACCTTAAAATTATTGGGGATGCAGATTTTCACCGATTATCGAAGAAAAAATCATCCTCTCCCTATCCTCCCCCCTCAGAGGGGGAG
>CAYQWO010000391.1:0-4150 GCA_964421095.1 uncultured Syntrophaceae bacterium | reverse complement strand
ACATATGCCCGGATAGCAGATAATTTCTAGCCTTAAGCCGACTTTTTTAGGGCCGAAATGAGCCTCGTAGGAATTTCCAAGCTCCTGTAACTCGTATGATCTATGCTCTCATGTCTTTGCGCTTGGCATAGAACTTCGCTTTTGCCATATTCAACTCACCCAAAAGCGAGTTCTTATAGGACACCGGGGTCAGGTTATTTCGGCTTCCCATGACTCCGGACCCAATCAAAAAAGCCCTCGGCAGGTCATAAGATTTAAAGCCGCCCCCCTCTTTTCCTGACCACATGGATGGAGGTGGCCTTGAATGAAGCGACCACCTCTTGCCCCTCCACCAGGGCTAAATTCTCTAAGGAGTGACCCGTCACGTAAGCAACCAGGGGAAATCCGCAGTGCAGCTGAACTTTATGATAAAGCCCCAAGGGAATGACCTTTACAATTCTTCCGGGAAAAACATTCCTGGCGCTCGATGATTCTTTCAGGGGAGGGACGGCCAGAGTCACATTTTCCGGCCGGATGCAGAAAACGACGGATTCTCCCAATTGGACCTCACCGACGGCCTCAATGTTTTGGCCCATAATGGAGGCTACAAAACTACCCCCGTCTTTCTTCACCACCCGGCCTGGAAGGATTGTCTCCACCCCCACAAAGGAGGCGACAATCTCATCCAGGGGCTGGTTCATGACCTCTGCGGGAGGACCGACCTGCAGAATCCTGCCTTGATTCATCACGGCGATCCGGTCGGAAAGTCTGAGAGCTTCCATCCGGTCGTGAGTGGCCATGAGGGTGGTTGTTCTTGTCTGCCGCAGGACCGATTCCAGATCCTCCAGCAGAGATTCCCGGGTGGGGGGATCGAGGGAGGAGAAAGGTTCGTCGAGCAGGAGGACCTCAGGTCGGGTGGCAAAAGCCCGGGCCAGGGCCACTCTCTGCGCCTCTCCTCCGGAAATTTTCCGCGCTGATCGGTGAAGCAGGTGAGCGATTCCAAATCGTTCCAGGTTCTCGCCGACAATTTTCCGGATTTCCGCCCTTTGCGTCCCGCGGATTTTTAAGCCGGACGCAACATTTTCAAAGACATTTGTGTCGAAAAGAAGCGGTTCTTGAAAAACCATGGCCACCCGCCTGCGGTACTCTAAACCAGAATGATTGGAGAAGACCTTTTCT
This sequence comes from uncultured Syntrophaceae bacterium, assembly GCA_964421095.1. GTDB lineage: Bacteria > Desulfobacterota > SM23-61 > SM23-61 > SM23-61 > CAYQWO01. Next base: position 2,992 of record CAYQWO010000391.1, on the reverse strand, counting down.
CCTTTAAAAAAGAACTCCCCCCGCGCAGGTTTGTTCAGGCGAGCTATAGTTTGCAGCAGGGTCGTTTTACCAGCCCCATTCGGCCCGATGAGAGAAAGGATCTCTCCCTCTTCAACCATGAAGGCAGGGATGTCCAGCACCAGGCTTCCGCCCTTTATTACCTGGAGGTCTTTTATTTTTAGGATAGACTGGGAACCATTCACCTTGGCCTCTCCCTCTGCTGGATCTGGGTGAGGATCAAATTGATGAAGTAAGCGAGCAGGAGAAGGATGATGCCCAGGGCAATCGCTATATCAAAGTTTCCCCGGCTCGTTTCCATCACGGTTGCCGTGGTGAGCACCCGGGAATAACCCTTGATGTTACCGCCCACCATGATGGAGGCGCCCACTTCCGAGATCACCCCGCCGAACCCGGCCATTACTCCAGCCAGAAGAGGAAGTTTGGCTTCTTTAATCAAGATCAAAACCATCTGAAGGCGAGTGGCCCCGAGGGCGAGGATTTGGAGCCGGAGATTTTTGGGCAGGGCCTGGATGGCTGCCAGGGAAATACCCATCACGATCGGCGAAGCGATGATCGCCTGAGCGACGATCATGGCGGCCGGCGTATAAAGAATTTCCAGGAAACCCAGCGGCCCATTCCGCCAGAGGAAGATGGTGACGAAGAGGCCGACCACTACCGGCGGAAGGCCCATCCCTGTATTAATCAGACTCACCACCACCCTCCGCCCCGGAAATTGGGATAGGGCAACAAGAGTGCCGGTGGAAATTCCGATGAGCAAGCTGATGAGCGTGGCTGTCCCTGAGACCTGGAGGGAAAGGAGAGTGATCCTCATCACCTCAGGGTCGAAAGTGATGAGAAGCCAAAATGCTTTCTTAATACCCTCAAGGATGAGGTCCATTTTTTGCTCCTCCAACTTAGGATTTATTTCCCGAGTTCTTCTTCTTTCTTTCCTGCATCCGGGAAGAACAGCGGGGACCCGAATTTATCGACCCCAAAGGTCTTGATGATATCCTGGGCCTCCCTGGAGACCATAAAAGCGGCAAAGGCCTTGGCCCCGGCCGCATTTACTCTGGGCCATTTCGCCGGGTTGACTTCGATGACATGGTAGATGTTCAGCAGGATGGCCTCTCCCTCCGCCAAAATGTCCAGCTGGAGGTTCTTCTTCAAAGCCAGATAGGTCCCCCGGTCCGCGAGGGTATAACCTTTTTTCTCAGAAGTGACGTTGAGGGTCTGTCCCATTCCCAGGCCGGTTTGCTGATACCATTTCTGACCTTCCGGATTTATCCCGGAAGCCTTCCAGATCGCCATTTCTTTTGTGTGTGTTCCGGACTTATCCGCCCGGGAGATAAACAGAGTTTCCGCAGCCGCAATTTTTTTAAAAGCTTGTAACGTTGATTTGGTTCCTTTGATCTTCGCCCGATCTTCGGCTGGTCCCACCACGATAAAGTCATTATGCATGACCAGCATCCGGTGAATGCCGTAGCCATCAGCTATGAACTTCTTCTCCGCCTCCGGGGAATGGACCAGCAAGACATCCGCCTCCCCCTTTTGACTCATGGCCATGGCCTGGCCGGAGCCTACGGCGATGGTTTTGACGAAAAAGCCGGTCTTCTTTTCAAAAATGGGGAGGAGCACATCCAGAAGTCCGGAGTCCTGCGTGCTGGTAGTTGTGGCCAGGATAATGTCTTTCTGCTGGGCATTTACCGGCGTTAATCCGAGCATGACCAGAAGGGTGATCATCCCGCCCCAGATTGCTTTTTTCATATTCCTTTCCTTTCATGAACGTTGGGCATAAAGGATTTTGCCCGAATTCCTGAAGTCATAACTGCCCAGCCGTTCCACCCGGCTGCGGAATTCTTTCGAGGTAAGAATTTCTATGAAAGCCTGGACCCCTTTTGCGAAAAAGGTGGGTTGGTCGAGGAGCATGTCAAAACGTTCCTGGGTGATCGGTATAAAGGAAAGACCGAGAAGTTTCGCTGCGGCGACAGTGGCAATCCCGATATCGGCCTCCTTGGAAAGGATGGAGAGGCCCACTTCAAAATGGGTGGAGACCTCATTCTCATACCCGTTGACTCCCGAAGGGGGAATACCCAACTTCTTTAGATGATGATCCAGGAGCACTCTCGTGCCAGAACCTTTCTGGCGGTTGATAAACCTGACCTTCTTTTTTGTCAGATCTTCGAAGCCGCGGATGTTCAAGGGATTGCGGGGAGCAACCAGGAATCCCAGATCCCGGTAGAAAAGGTTAACCACGACGGGCTGCAAATTGGGAAGATAGGTGGAAAGGTAGGGCAGGTTATATTCGCCGCTTTTCGGATCGAGGAGGTGGGACCAGGCGATGTCCGTATATCCTAGATTAAGGGCTTTGAGACCATCCGTGGACCCGGTGTTGGCTGAAAATATGTAGAACTCCGGGTATGATTTGTGGAGGTACGTCTTTAATATGTCGAGAATCGGATCATTGCTGCCCGAGGCCAGAAGAGCTCCCTCAATTCTCTTGCTTTTTCTCCGGGCCTCGGCTATCCCGGACCGGGCATTCGTGTCAATCCATTCATCGATTAATTTTTTGGGGAAGATCCATTTTCCGGTTACCCGGGTGGAGGGAATCCTTTTGGACTTGATCAGGGCGTAGACCTGCTTCTCGTGGATGCCCAAATACCGGGCAACTTCCTTGGTATTCATGATCTCTGCGGACATCGGGCCCCCCTTCCAGAATTTTAATAGCCCAATCTTCTCAAATTGTCAAGAAAATAATCATAAATTATTACTTTTTTTAACTAATAAGTATACAATAATACCACTATAACCTCTCCCTCCCCCTCTGGAGACTGGGTGATAGCCCAGGCGGGAGGGCATGAACGAGGAAGCATCGGCGGGAGAAGAAGCTATCGAGGGCTTTCCGCCATGTCTCCGCAGAGGAAAGGCGGATGCGGAGGAAAGCGGAAATATATGGTTTTCTGCCCGCCTTGATCCAGGGAAGAACCACTGCCTT
>CAYQWO010000390.1:0-4151 GCA_964421095.1 uncultured Syntrophaceae bacterium | reverse complement strand
GAACCATCAGAAAGAGCTTGTAGAGACAAGCAAAGGCCGCCGCATCAGGGGCCTTGCTAATCTTTTCATAAGCCCGGTTAAGAAATTCAATGATTTATCCGATATAAAATTTATAGTTGGGAAAAGTTTTTTTCTTAGAAGCCAGGATTGTCTATGTTGCCGACCTCTTGATCGACGCCCTGAGGGTTGGGAGCAGGGGGGACATCTCGTTCCCCCGGTGATCCGGGAGGTGTGGACCGAAGTAGGGCTCCCGACAGAAATTTTCATCAAAAACATCCGATTCATTGACCGCCAGGGTGAAGAAGTCATCCATAATTTTTTTGACGGTGCTTAGACCATGAGCCCAGAAGATATCCCAGGTCGTCTCCAATACCTGGAAGAGATCAATCGTTTCACCATCGATGTTCTAAAGGTGGCTGCCTCTTTGGGGGATTTGCCCAGAAGAATTGATAAACTGCCAGATCCTGGCTCGGTCCTCCGGGAGACTGCTTCCCAGGTGAAGAAGCTCATCCCTTTTCAGGCGGTGGCCTTCTACCTTATAGACGAGGCGAGTTCGGATCTTACGCTGGTCCATGGCGAGCCACCGAGCCAGATCGATTCAATTAGGGAAGAGGTGAAATTCTTAATTGACAATGGATCCTTTGCCAGGGCTTTGCGGGAACGCAGGGCGGTAACGGTTTCCTCCAAGGATTTTCAGAGACAGGTGCTGCTCCACGTCATGGCCACGCCTGCCCGCATTCGGGGTTTGTTTGTCGGGATTCTCAATGCCAGAGAGAAGTATATTCCGGAGGTTTCCCTATCCCTGTTGCCGATTATTTTGCTGAATAGTGCCCATATGCTGGAAAGCTTTGAACTTTATGGGATAGTGCAAAAAGCCCGTAACGAATTGGAAGACGTGGTTGGGGAGCGCACGCGGGAGTTGACGGAAATCAATAAAAAGCTGCAGCTGGAGGTCGCGGAGCGGAAACGGGCGGAGGAGGAACTCCGCCAGACCAAACAGGCCGCGGAGGCCGCCAATCGGGCCAAAAGCCAGTTTCTGGCCAATATGAGCCACGAGATTCGCACGCCGATGAACGGCATCCTGGGCATGACCACTCTGCTTCTGGACACCTATTTGACCTCCGAGCAGCGCGACTACGCGGCCACAGCCCATTCCTCGGCAGAGTCTTTGCTCACGATCATCAACGATATTCTTGACTACTCAAAAATCGAGGCTGGAAAACTGGACTTCGAAACCCTGGACTTCGATTTGCGGACAATGGTCGAAGATGCCATCGATATGCTGAGAATCCGGGCGAATCAAAAAGGGCTGGATTTGGCCTGTGTGATTCAGCATGATGTTCCCTCTCTTCTCGTAGGAGATCCGGGCCGGCTGCGTCAGGTTCTAATTAATCTCGTGGATAATGCCGTGAAATTTACGGAAAAAGGAGAAGTGCTGGTTCGGGTCAGCTTGGAGGAAGAAAGCGACCTCAAGGCGACATTGCGTTTTGCCATAAGCGACACCGGCATCGGGATTCCGAAGGACCGGATGGATCGTCTCTTTAAATCCTTTTCCCAAGTAGACACTTCCATGAGCCGAAAATATGGCGGGACCGGCCTGGGCTTGGCCATATCCAAGGATATCGTGGAAAGGATGGGGGGGCGAATCAGCGTGGAGAGTGAAGAAGGCAAAGGTTCCATCTTTTGGTTCACGGCCGTTTTCGAAAAGCAGCCCGTTGGCTGGAAAGGTTCCCTGGGGGAGTTCGAGGACATTCGCGGCCAGCGTATCCTGGTCGTGGATGACAGCGCCACGAATCGCCTGGTCCTGAGGGAACAGTTATCCTCCTGGGGATGTCTGCCCGATGATGCCGCCGGCCCAAAGGAAGCCCTGGCCAAATTGCAGACGGCCAAGGAAGGCAAGGACCCCTTCTCGGTCGCGATCCTGGATATGGAGATGCCGGAAATGGACGGGGCCGCTCTTGGTCAGAAAATCAAGGAGGATGCGGATCTTTGCTCAACCATCCTGGTTTTGGTGAGTTCGCAGGGGCAGAGGGGAGACGCGAAACGGATGGAAGAGATTGGTTTTGCCGCCTACCTGACCAAGCCGGTGAAGAGTAGCCAGCTCCGCGACTGCTTGGCGCTGGCCATCGGGAGCATATCGTCTACCCCGGCCAACCGAACTGTCCCTATCATTACCCGGCATTCGGTGGTGGAGGCGAGGAAGCAAAATATTCGCATTTTGCTGGCTGAAGATAACATCACCAACCAAAGAGTAGCCCTGCGGATCTTAGAAAAGGCCGGCTACCGGGCGGATGCGGTGGCCAATGGGCAGGAGGTGCTGGCGGCGCTGGGAAAGAATCCCTATGATCTTATTCTGATGGATGTGCAGATGCCGGAGATGGACGGGTTTGAAACTACGGCGGCCATTCGCCGCCGGGAGGAAGAGAAAGGCGAGCATATTCCCATCATCGCGATGACGGCCCATGCCATGAAGGGAGACCGGGAACGATGCTTGGAGGCGGGGATGGATGATTATCTTTCCAAGCCCATCCAGCCTAAGGAATTGATTGAGGTGATCGAGCGGCAGCTGAAGGGGGCACGACCGGCGGAAACAGAGATGGTTCTTGGCGAGCGGGCGGAGGAGCCGGAGGTGTTCGATCGCCAGCTATTATTGGAGCGTCTGGGTGGGGATGAGGAGATTTTTAGTGAAATTATAGAGACTTTCCTGGAAGACGCGCCGATTCAGATCGAAAAGTTGAAAAAGGCCTTGCAAGAAGGGGACGCAAACCGGGTCGAACACCAAGCTCATTTACTCAAGGGGGCGGCGCTGAATATCAGCGGGAACGGTCTGCAGACCGCAGCCCTGAAGCTGGAAGTGGCCGCAAAGGAGGGTGATCTTAATAAAGCCCGGTTGCTGGTCGCTAACCTGGACCAGGAGTTTGAAAAATTGAAAGAGGTTTTGGCCGGTCTGGCGGCATAGATATCCAATAATCCCTTACTTTCTCCTTGGTCCCAACACGGTCTTCATCCATTTCTTATGCTCGTCTTTTTCCAGATGGCAGCGCTTATATTTCTTCCCGCTGCCGCACCAGAAGACTTCATTGCGACCTAAGTCCGCTTTTTTCACATCTGCTTTCTTATTACTGAAAAGGCGTTCCAAGATTTTCATCCACAAACCTTTTAATTCCTAAATTTAATATCTCCGGCCGCGGCCCTGCCTGCCGCTGCCCTGTCTCGGCCCGCCTGATTCTCTTTTGGGGCGGGCTTCATTCACTGTGATGACTTTTCCATGAAGCTGTCCGCCGTTGAATTTTTTGATGGCTTCCTGGGCTTCCTTCTCCGTTCCCATCTCCACAAACCCAAACCCCCTGGTCAGGCCTGTGTATTTATCCTTGATGATGGTCACGGAAAGGACGGTTCCGACCTCGGAAAAGTTGGCTTTTAAATCCTCCTCAGTGACTTCATTGGACAAGTTTCCGACGTACAGGTTCTTATTCATTTCAACCTCCCTTCTTCCTCTTCTGAGGAATCTGCGAGTCAGCGGGCATTTGGGGATACGAATAAAAAAGCCGGGTAAGCTCTAAAGAGCCACACGGCTTATATTTTTCTCCCGGCCTGCACTCTTTACAACTCGTCAAAATTAGCTTAAATTCTTTTCGTAAATATGTCAAGGAATATTTCTGGAAATATTTCTGGGTAGCCGCCTTAAAAGGTGAAAGTGCGAAAAGGTCAAGAGTAGCTGTGAAGCCTCGCTTTGTTGTGCACGAGCATGATGCCTCCCATCTTCACTATGATTTTCGCCTGGAAATGGAAGGGGTCCTGCGCTCCTGGGCGATTCCCAAGGGCCCATCCATGGATCCCTCTGCTAAACGGCTGGCTGTTCTCGTAGAGGATCATCCCCTCGAATACGCTGATTTTGAAGGAGTCATTCCCGCAGGGGAATACGGAGCCGGGGCGGTAGGGATCTGGGACCACGGCACCTATATCCTTCTGGGAAAGAAAGAAGATAAGATCGCTTTTTTCCTCGAAGGGGAGAAGCTTCGGGGAAAATTTACCCTCATCCGGCTGCGGGGAAGCCAAAAAGGAAATGAATGGCTCCTGATAAAGCAAAAAGACAAGTTTGCCCGTCCGGGGTGGAAACTGGAAAGAAGCCTACCCGGAAAAATTTAAAT
>CAYQWO010000389.1:0-4151 GCA_964421095.1 uncultured Syntrophaceae bacterium | reverse complement strand
ATATTCATTCCTCGAGGAATGAATATCCTAAATGACGAAAACCTGACCATTAGCGAGGTGGCGCCCCTCATCCGCAAGTGCCAAATTTCCCCTGTCGAATTGACAAAAGCTTTCCTGGAAAGAATTGCGCGTCTCCAGCCCACCTTGAACGCCTTCATAACCGTTACCCCCGACCTGGCTCTGAAACAAGCCCGGCAAGCTGAAAAGGAAATCCAAAGAGGGCGCTACCGTGGCGCCCTCCATGGAATTCCCGTCAGCATAAAGGACCTATTCTACACGGCGGGTATCCGAACCACTGCCGGGTCCAAGATCCTGCGCAACTTCGTTCCCGCAGAGAATGCCACCGTGGTTGACCGGATGCGAGAAGCAGGGACCATCCTTTTAGGAAAGACCAATCTGCACGAATTCGCCTTCGGTGCAACTAATGTCAACCCGCACTATGGCCCGGTGCACAATCCCTGGGACCTAACCCGGATATCCGGAGGGTCCAGCGGGGGCAGCGCCGTCGCTGTAAGCGCTGGTTTATGCCTTGCTTCCCTGGGAACCGACACCGGAGGGTCCATTCGGCTTCCAGCCGCTGCTTGCGGGATTGTGGGACTGAAGCCAACTTTTGGCCTCGTTCCAACCCGTGGGGTGATCCCCCTGTCTTTCACCCTGGATCATGTGGGGCCCCTTTGCCGATGTGTGGAGGATGTGGCGCCGGTGCTGGCCGTGATTGCCGGACAAGATGTGGCCCGCCCACGCAGCCTGCGGCCAGCGGAGAAGGGAATACGCGGCCTGCGGGTTGGTGTTCCCAAAAATTATTTTTTCGACCGGCTTCAACGGAAGGTTCGGCAGCAGGTTTTGGCTGCGCACGCTACTCTCGAAAGGATGGGCGCCAAAATCCAGGAGGTCAGACTGGAAGGAATTCGGGAAACGGCGGATCTTGTGGCCGACATCATCTTTCCGGAAGCTATGGCTTTTCATTGGAAATGGATCAATAAAAGGCCCGGAGATTACGGGGAAGATTTGCGGACGCGCATGCTGAGCCGAATGACCCAGACGGCTGTAACCTATCTGCAGGCACTGCAGAAGCGGCGACAGTACGCTGAGTCATTTAAGAAAGTTATGGAATCGGTGGATGTAATGGCCGTTCCCACCATTGCCATCGTAGCCCCGCGCCTCGACGAACAGGAAGTAAAGATTGGCCGTACCACAGAGATTGTTCGCCTGGCGCTGTTACGCTTGACCTTTCCCGGAAATCTTTCTGGCCTGCCCGCGATCTCGCTCCCTTGCGGGTTCTCCTCCGATAGACTGCCGATCGGCTTGCAGTTGATCGGCCGCCCGTTTGATGAAGCCACGCTGCTGCGCGTGGCTCTCGCGTATGAGCAATCCACCCCCTGGCACAAAATGTTTCCTCCGGAAGAAAATATGTTGGGAGGCCCATGATGAATTCTGACAAGTTGGCTATTGCCCAGGCCGTGGAGGCACGGCAGGAGAAGTTCTGGGGAATTTCAGATGCCATCTGGAGCTATGCCGAACTGGCGCTGGAAGAATACAGATCTTCCAAGCTTCTGGCAGGTGTACTGGAGGCCGCCGGTTTTAAAGTGGATCGCGGGGTGGCGGGGATGCCCACGGCTTTTATAGCGACCTGGAGCCAGGGAACCGGCCAGCCCACCATTGGCTTCCTGGGGGAGTTTGACGCGCTGCCCATGCTTTCCCAGAAGGCCGGGGTTCCTAAGAAAGACCCGCTCGTCCCGGGTGCGCCAGGCCACGGCTGCAGCCACAATACCATGGGCACGGCCCAGGCCTTGACCGTAATCACGCTCAAAGAGGTCATGGAGAAGAAGGGATTGAGCGGGACTTTAAAGCTCTTCGGCTCGCCGGCAGAGGAAATATTGACCAGCCGCCCCTTCATGGTGCGTGCGGGTTTGTTCCGGGGGGTGGACGTAGTCCTGGATTGCCATGGCGACAGTGCTTTCCAGGTGACCTATGGTATGGAAGGCACCGCCATGTATTCCTTCATCGTGACTTTCAAAGGGAAGACTGCCCATGCAGGTTCTTTCCCCTGGATGGGTCGAAGTGCCACCGATGCCGTTGAGCTCATGCACGCCGGAACGGAGCGCATGCGGGAACATCTGCCCATAACCCAGAGGACCCACTGGGTCACCCTGGAGGGAGGAGAAGCCCCCAACGTGATTCCGGACCGGGCATCCACGTGGTACTTCATCCGGGACTTGGATGAGAATGTGGAGAAGAACTTTGCGTGGGCCTTAGACTGCGCGAAAGGGGCGGCCTTGATGACCCAAACCACCTATGAGGTTAAGACCATCGCTGCCATTCACCAGCGGTTTCCGAATAGGTATCTGGCCGAGCTCGTTTTTGAAAACATAAAAGCCGTGGGAAAACCCGCCTACACAGAGGAGGAAGAAACCTTTGCCAGAGCCATGCAAACCGAAGCTGGCTATCCGGTAATTGGAATGGAATACCCCCTCAAGCTGACTTCTCCAGAGTCCGAGCCCTTAAGGGGTGGCTCCAGCGACGTGGGGGATGTGACGTTAGTGGCTCCCACGGTTAGCCTGCGTTACCCCGTGCGCGTCCCGGGCTCCCCTTCTCATCACTGGACAGTCGTATCTGCTTCCAAATCTTCGATTGCCCACAAGGGTGTAACGGCGGGGGCGAAGGTCTTGGCCCTTTCGGCCTTTGATCTCCTGACCAGTCCAGGGCTTTTGGTAAAAATTCGGGAGGAGTTCGCCGAACTGGCGGCGAAAAGGCCTTACAAGACATTTCTCCCCGATGACGCCCAGCCGCCCTTGGGTTTCTATACCGACTTGATGGGAAAATACCGGGGAGCGATGGAAAAATTCTATATCAACCCCTAAGCAAAATGGCTCATCGCTCATAGCTGATAATAAGGAAGGAGGGGAATCATGTCCTACGAGTATTTAGAAGAAAATGTCATCCCCGTAAAGCTGGCCAGAGAGGTTGGTAGGGTCGAAGAAAAAATCGTCCCCTTGAACCCGAAAGAGGAAGAGCGCGCGCAGCGGCTCCATGCGGAATCCATCGTCATCGATTTCCATATCCACCTCACCATTCTTCCCGAAAATATGCAGGACATGGAGCTATTGGCCCGGTCCGGGAGGCCGGCCACGGGATTCGCGGGGATTAAAAAATCCGGGATGACCGCCTGCCTGAGCGCCTACGGCGGATCCATGGGCCGGCGTTCTTCCCCTACTCCCTGGCAATTGCAGGATGTAATCTGGGACCTGGGAATCCGCACAGCCGATAATGATCATCACCCCGATGTGGTCAGGCGAGGGTATTCCGTGAAGGACATCTTGGAAGCCAAGAAAAGCAGCAAGACGGCCATCCTCCCGACGGTCGAAAACGGCCAGATGATTGACAATGACGTGGACCGGCTGGATGTCCTCTATGGTCTGGGGGTTCGCTGCTTGGGTCTTTCCTATAATTCCCGGACCACGGTTGCGGATGGCTGTACGGAAAGGACTGATGCCGGGCTGAGCACCCTGGGGTTTAAAGTCATCGAAAGGATGAACCGCCTGGGAATGCTCATTGATCTGTCCCATAGCTCTGACCTGGCCAGTAAAGAAACCATCGAAGCCTCCAAGGCACCCTGCTGCTTTACGCACACTTTTGCCCGGAGGATATTCGATAATCCCCGGGGGAAATCAGACGATCTCCTCAAGCTCATGGCCAGGCGGGGCGGCGTCATCGGGGTGGCCGCCGTTCCCAACCTCATCAGTAATAAGCCCGTTCAGACGATCTTTGAGGTCCTTGATCACCTGGATTATATCGTGAAGTTGGTGGGCATCGATCATGTCGCCATCGGAACCGACTGCATGTTCGGCGACCACGTGGAGATGCATAAACAAGTCCGGAAGGTCATGGATATGACCAAAGCGCTCTACGAATTTCCCGCACCCTTTGTAGATTACATCGAGAACCCGGGCCAGTGGCCCAATTTCACCCGCGCTCTGGTCTCCCGGGGTTACACGGATGAGGACATCAAAAAAATCCTCGGCGAAAATATCTTGAGGTTATTACGGCAGACGATCGGGTAAAGGCTTAGGTGTCAACCATTTAGCGCATCAGGCGTTCATCGAGCTTATAAGGTTCAACCTTCACCAGCTTCACGCAGGACATGCCATCGT
>CAYQWO010000388.1:0-4154 GCA_964421095.1 uncultured Syntrophaceae bacterium | reverse complement strand
GTCGCCGAGATCCTCAAGCGCGAAGGAGTGGAGTTCCTCATCGGCTATCCCGTCAATCCCATCATCGAAGCCGCCGCCCAGGCCGACATCCGGACCATCATCGTCCGCCAGGAGCGGACGGGCCTCCACATGGCCGATGCGGTCAGTCGAGTGTCTTCAGGCCGGCGGATTGGGGTATTTGCCATGCAGCACGGTCCCGGTTCCGAGAGCGCCTTCGGCGGCGTGGCCCAGGCATACGGGGATTCGGTGCCCATCGTTGTGCTGCCAGCCGGCTACCCCCGGCGACTCACCAATATCCCGCCTTATTTCAACTCGTTCATCAACTATCACCACGTTACCAAATGGTGCGAACAGGTGACCTGCGCTGACGCCATCCCAGATGCGCTGCGCCGCGCCTTTACCCAGGTGCGCAACGGGCGCCCACGCCCCGCCCTGGTGGAGATCCCGATAGACGTCTTCCCCGAGGAGGTGCCGGAGCCACTGACGTACCGCGCGACATTTGCGACCCGTACGGGCCCGGACCCGCAGGCAGTTTCCGAGGTGGGCCAGGTCCTTGGGGAGGCAAAGCGGCCCGTTATCTACGCAGGGCAGGGGGTCCATTACGCACGCGCCTGGCAGCCGCTCCGCGAGTTGGCAGAACTCCTTGAGGCCCCCGTGGCGACGAGCCTTCAGGGCAAAAGTGCCTTTCCCGAGGACCACCGGCTATCGCTGGGAGCCGGCGGTCGGTCCTTCCCCAAGGCCGTTCATCACTTCCTGCACAACGCGGACGTGATCTTCGGCATCGGATGTAGCTTTGCCACGAGCACCTTCGCCGTGCCCATACCAGAGAATAAGATCGTCGTTCACGCCACGCTGGATCCTAACGATATCAACAAAAGCCTCCCCGCCCACTACGTCCTGATTGGAGATGCGGGCCTCACGCTTGAGGCGCTGGTCACCGAAGTAAAGGATCGGCTGGGCAGGCGCCCGCGCGGGAGGCCAGGGGAAGTTGCCCGGGAGATCAAGACCGTAAAGGAAGAGTGGTTCGCCCAGTGGATGCCGAAGCTCACCTCTGACCAGGTGCCCCTCTCTCCTTACCGCGTCATCTGGGATCTGCTCCACACGGTGGACCGGACGAATACCATCATCACGCATGATGCCGGAAGTCCACGTGACCAGCTATCCCCATTCTGGCAGGCGGTGGCTCCGCTGACCTACCTCGGCTGGGGCAAAACCACGCAGCTCGGTTATGGGCTGGGCTTAGCGATGGGGGCCAAGCTGCTGGCGCCGGAGAAGCTTTGCGTTAACGTCTGGGGCGATGCGGCCATCGGCTTCACGGGTATGGATTTTGAAACTGCGGTGCGCGAGCGCATCCCCATCCTGTCCATCCTGCTGAACAACTTCTCCATGGCTGTGGAGCTTCCGGTGATGCAAGTGGCCACCCAGAAGTACCGCAGCACTGACATCTCCGGCAACTACGCCGACATGGCCCGGGCCTTCGGGGGTTATGGTGAGCGGGTAACTGAGCCAGGCGAGGTCATCCCGGCCATCAACCGCGCGATCCGGAAGACTCAAGAAGGAGTTCCGGTGCTGCTGGAATTCCTCACCGCCAAGGAGATCCAGTATTCAATGTTCAGATGAGCTGGATTCTGAGGCCAGAAGATGTCCTTTTCGTTTACAATTCATGGAAAATAAAAAATTTCTCTGCGATCTCTGTGGTTAGATTTTGACATTAGGTTGATCCCCCAAAGGAGGTTAATAATGGATAGTCACCAAATTAAATGGAATGAGCAGGTAGCCAAGAAAATCATCGAACACCTGGACAAACGGGGAATGGAGGGAAGTTACGCCGCCAGCGCCGCTCAAGCCAGAGAAGAGATCATTGCTATGATACCCCCCGGTTCCAAAGTCTATCGTTGCGGCTCGATGACCGCAGTGTATATGGACCTTTGGCAAGGGATCGCTAAAATCCCCGGTGTTGAAGTCATCGACCCCTTCCAGCCTGGACTCTCTTTTGAGGATTCCCTGGAACCCAGGCGGAAAGGCCTAACAGCTGATGTGATGATCACCAGCACCAATGCCATTACCCTCGATGGAAAATTAGTCAATCTCGATGGATTGGGAAACAGGGTGGCGGCAATGATTTTCGGTCCCCGAAAAGTTATCTTAGTTGTTGGCATGAACAAAGTTGTCGCCGATGTGGAAACAGCCATGGCGAGGACTAAACACTATTCTGCTCCAGTAAACGCGATGCGCATGAACCTCAAAACCCCCTGTGCAGAAACCGGGATCTGCGTCGATTGCCAAACTCCCGCTCGATTTTGCAACATTTGGAGCATCATCGAAGGCCAGAGAATCAAAGGCCGCATCCATGTGAAGCTCGTAGGCGAAAATCTGGGGTATTAAACAGATACCACCCCTCGCTTTCCCCTTGACCTTGCCCATCGGAGCTATCTTCCCAAAAAGATGTCAGCGGGCCCCCCGCATTATTTTCCTCTGCTAAACTGCGAAGATGGGGGGTCAAAGCTGAACTGTTACCCAACGCGAAAATAGTGCAATCGCCAGAAATATGGAGTAGGATGGGAAAAGACGAGAAATACGAAACCACAGAGCGCACAGAAAATACAAAGGTAAAAGCGTGTATTTGCTCAATGGCCTCTGTGGTTAGATTTTAAAAATATCAAAAAACGATGGGGAGGAATCGGTGAAGGACTTGTTCAGCTTAAAAGGCAAGGTAGGCATTGTGACCGGGGGAAACGGAGGCATTGGCAAAGGGATTGCCCGCGGGTTTGCCGCAGCTGGAAGCGATATCGTCATCGCGGCGCGCAACCAGGCCAAAACAGCCGAAGCGGCGCGCGAGATCCAGGAGGGATTTGGCGTACGGGTGCTGGGCGTGCAGGTCGATGTGCGCGACGAAGGACAGATTCGGACGATGGTGCAGCAGGCGGTCGATAAATTTGGCCGAATCGACATTCTGGTGAACAATGCCGGAATGAACATCCGCAAGATGCCTCAGGATTATAAGATCGCCGAGTGGGATGATATCATCAATGTCAACCTGCGGAGCGCCTTCCTCTGTTCCCAAGCCGTCTATCCATCCATGAAGGCAGGGGGAGGCGGCAAGATGATCAACATTGGCTCGATGACGTCGATATTTGGCCTCGCGCAGGTCCCCGTATATGGGGCCAGCAAGGGAGGAATCGTGCAATTGACGCGCAGCCTGGCTGTCGCCTGGGCCCCGGATAATATCCAGGTAAACGCCATCCTGCCAGGCTGGATCAACACCGACCTAGCCACCAGGGCGCGCAGGGACATTCCGAATCTGAATGAACGTGTTTTGTCGCGCACGCCCGCGGGTCGCTGGGGCGAGCCAGCCGATTTGGCTGGGGTCGCCGTCTTCCTGGCCAGCCGCGCTTCGGATTTTGTAACAGGTGTAGCCCTCCCGGTAGACGGTGGGTTTTCAGTGATGATGTGAGGAAAAGGAAGGAAGGGAATAGATTTGCGATCCGATCAAAATCGCTGGAATGAAAAATTTAAGGGAAAGGATTATGCCTTAGGAACAGAGGCCAATCCCTTCCTAAAAAGACACATCCATCTTCTACCTAAAGGAAAGGCTCTGGATATTGCTGCGGGAGAAGGAAAGAATGCGGTCTTTCTTGCCCAGCATGGTTTCGATGTGGAGGCAGTCGACATCTCCCGGATGGGGATCAGGAAAGCCCGGAAGTTAGCCAAAGCGAAGGGCGTCAAGATTAAAACCTTTCTCGCTGACCTTGATCAGTTACCAATAGACAAGGAACGGTATGACCTCATCACTGACTTCTACTTTCTCGACCGGCGCCTGGTTCCACGGATCAAACAGGGGCTAAGGAAGGGAGGAAGGGTAATCTTCGAAACCTATATTACGGAACATTCAGCTCTTGGCTTAGAAGGGCCCAGGAATCCTAAATACCTCCTGAAGCCCAACGAGCTTCTGAAGCTTTTTAAGGGGTTCCGCGTCCTTTTTTATCGGGAGGGGGTTTTCCGAGAGGGCGGACGCAGGAAAGCAATTGCCAGCCTGATCGCTGAAAAAATTTCAACCTTTCACCGCGGAGCCCGCTGAGAACACAGAGAATTTCATAAAATATCCCTATTAACAATTGTGCCGGTATCGCCCCATCCCCCAAGCAATCCATGTT
>CAYQWO010000387.1:0-4168 GCA_964421095.1 uncultured Syntrophaceae bacterium | reverse complement strand
TTCTGCCATTTCTCCGAAGCTTTCTTATCACGCCCCCGCTGCGCTTTGCGGATGGGAAGCAGGGAGTTTCTGGAGAGCGGCTATCCCGCCGATGCTTGCGGCGCAATCTGCCTTTCCTTCCGGGCCCTTGGCAAGCTTTCATTAAAAATCTGGCCAACTAATTTGGAGATGAACCATATTATAAGGAGAGCACGATGAATCGGGATGAATGGAAAAATCTACTGGAACTTGACTATAAAACCCGGGGGAGACGAAAACCCGCGTTCTATTCTGAATCAAAAATCGAACTGGCAGACTCTTATGATCAAGAAGAGCTCGCCAAGGCGGGTTTTGACCCGGCGAAAGACCTTGGGCTTCCTGGCGCCTTCCCTTATACCCGGGGCATCTACCCGGCTATGTATCGAGCCGACTTCTGGATCATGGGACAGTATGCGGGTTTTGGGAACCCGGAAGCCACGAATGAACGGTTTAAATACCTTCTCTCCAAAGGCCAGACCGCGTTGGCCCTGGCCCTTGACCTACCCACCCAGCTGGGAATTGAATCGGATGAGGAGCTGGCTGACGGTGAGGTGGGCAAGGCCGGTGTGGCCGTAAACTCTCTGAAGGACATGGAGGAAATCTTTGGCGGGATCCCTCTCAACCAGCCCCGGCAAATCTTTACTACCGCCAATGCCATCGGCCCGATCATGCTCGCCCTTTTCATTGCCTTGGGAAAGAAACAGGGGATTGAATCGAGTCAGTATTCCATCGTTTTGCAAAACGACATCCTAAAGGAGTATGTGGCCCGGGGAGCCTATATCTTCCCCCCATCCCCTTCTCTGAAATTTTCTGTAGATGTCGTTGAATTTTGTACCCGTCATTACCCCCGTTTTAAGCCCATCGTGATCTGCGGTTCTCATATGAGGCAAGGCGGTGCTACGGCAGTGCAGGAGGTGGCCTTTACGCTTTCCAATGCTCAAGCCTATATTGACGAAGCGGTCGGCCGGGGCCTGGACATCGATGATTTCGCCCCTTCCATGGAGTGTCAGCTCTCCGTTCCTATGAATCTCTTCGAGGAGGTGGCCAAATACCGGGCCTTTCGACGGATGTGGGCGCGGATGCTCAAGGACCGGTACCATGCCCAAAAGCCTGAAAGCATGAAATGCTTTATCCGGGTCTATACCACAGGATATACGATGACGGCCCAGCAGCCTCTCAACAATATCGTCCGGGTGACCATCGAGGCTTTGGGGGCCATTTTAGGCGGAGCGCAGAGTCTATCCTGTAATGCCATGGATGAGGTCGTCTCGATCCCCACCCAACAGGCCGCCCATGTGGCGCTAATGACCCAGCACATCCTCGCCCATGAGACCGGGATTGCCGATGCGGTGGATCCCCTGGGCGGGTCTTATTACATTGAATCCCTGACCAACGAAATCGAAAAGAAGGCATTGGCCTTGATGGAGGAGATTCGCAGAAGGGGAGGGGCCCAGAAGGCCATCGAAGACGGATTCTACCAAATGCTCAGCCGCAAATCGGCCAGTGAATACCAGCAGGAGATTGAAAAGAGAGAACGGATTATCGTGGGTCTGAATAAATTCAGGGAAGAGAAGGAAAAGATTAAGATCGATTGTTTCAAAGTGGAGGAAGGGGTCCAAAGGAGGGTGATCGAGAAACTCCACCAACTTAAAGCCGAGCGTAAAGGCGGCGAAGTGGAACGGTGCCTTCGCCAACTGGACCAAGAGGTTCGACGCGGGAAGAATTCCGTTCCCGCTTTGATCGATTGTGCTCTGGCCTATGCCACCATCGGCGAGATGTGTCAGGTCCTGGGAAAGATCTGGGGATTCTATGGGGAGGGGGCCAAATGGATATGAGAGAGACAGGGCGGGTTCCCCGCGTATTAGTAGCCAAAATAGGATTGGATGGGCATAACCGGGGAGCCCAGGTGGTGGCGCATGGGCTGCGGGAGGCCGGCTTGGAGGTCATCTACACGGGGATCCGGCAAACCCCTTCGGCAGTAGCCAGGGCGGCTGTTCAGGAAGACGTAGATGTGATCGGGATCTCTTCGATGGTCGGAGCCCATATTCCCGTGATCAAGAAGCTGATGAAAGAGCTGGAAGCCTGGAATGCTTCGAATATCCCCGTAATCCTCGGGGGAATCATTCCCGAAGAAGACTATGAAGCTCTTCGGTCTATGGGGGTGAACCGCATCTTCCCCCCTGGGGCCGAGGTGAGAGAGATTGTCCAACATATTAAATCCATCCTCAACGTTAGCGGTTAGATCCCTGAGGTCCCGGGAAGTTTGACGGATTGCTGAGGTCCATGATGCGGTGGCCCCCGTAGAGCTCCTTCTGTACGAGCAGCTGGGATTTTGTGAGCCAGGGGAAAGTGGGAGGAAGGGCGAGTAGAGGAGAAGGCTATGAATGTCGGGACTCTTCTTACCAGGACAGCTAAAAATTTTCCCGAAAGGGAGGGTTTGGTGGTCGATGGGCAGCGGTTGACCTTCCAACAGCTGACTGAAAGAGTCAATCGGATGGCCAACGCGCTGCTGGCCAAAGGGTTGAGAAAAGGAGACCGTATTGGTTTACTTTTCAATAACTCCTTAGCCTACTTCGAGAGCTACTTGGCGCTGTATAAGGCTGGCTTGGTCTGGGTGCGGCTGAATTATCGTCTCACCCCTGCGGAATTGATCCATATGATGGAAGATTCTTCAGCCCCTTCTTTGATCTTTGGGGCTGAGTTTAGAGGAGTGGCCGAAGAGATCTGTAACCATCTTCCCTCCGTGAAGCTAATCATTCATCAAGGGGAAGGCGCCGGCCTCGATTATGATGAATTCCTTTCCTCCGGGAGCAAAAAGGAGCCAGCAGTGGAGGTGGGAGAGGAGGATTTATGTGATATCTGGTATACCTCCGGAACGACGGGCGAGCCGAAAGGGATCATGATTACCCATAGAAACATATTAACCTGTGTTCAATTCCTATTGTCCGATGTTTATTGGATTACAGAAGAGGATAAATTATTGACCGTGGGGGCACTCAGCCATGCCGGTTCGGTGAGGGTTTTACCGTTTATTTTAAGGGGGGCATTGAATGTCTTGCATAAGCGTTTTGATCCCCTGGAGATATTCAAGACGATAGAGAGAGAAAAGATTACGGATATTTCCACCGTTCCCACCATGCTCTTCGCCCTCATGGATCACCCCGAACGGAAAAATTATGATCTTCGCTCTTTGAAAACCATCACCTATGCGGGAGCGCCTACCCCAGTGGAACGGATCAAGGAAGCATTAAATATATTTGGCCCAATTCTTGACCAAAGCTTCGGACAAGCTGAATCGATCATTACCATCACCCACCTGGCCAAACACGAACACATGGTCCATAATGATCCGAAGCGGGAGAAACGCCTGGCCTCTGTGGGAAGAGAATACCCCGGGGTCGAAGTAAAAGTCGTAAATGAAGAGGACAAGGAATGTGCCATTGGGGAAATCGGAGAAGTGATCACTCGCTCCGATCTGGTCATGAAGGGATACTGGAACCGGCCGGAACAGAGTGCAGAGGTGTTGAAAAATGGGTGGCTTTATACCGGGGACTTGGGCTATCAGGATGAAGAAGGATACCTCTATCTGGTGGACCGGAAGCATGGAAAGATCATTACCGGCGGGCTGAATGTTTATTCCCGAGAAGTGGAGGAAGTCTTAGCCAAACATGAGGCCGTTGCGGAGGCCTGTGTTTTTGGCGTTCCCGATCACAAATGGGGGGAGGCCATCACCGCTGCCGTGGTCCGCCGGCCGGGCAAGGAAATTACGGAAAAAGGCTTGCTGGAATTTTGCAAAAATAGGTTGGCTTCTTACAAAATTCCCAAAAGAATTCATTTTCTCGAAAGCCTTCCCCGAAATACTTACGGAAAAGTACTCCAAAAAGACCTCAAAAAGCGGTTCAGCGGAGTGCTTTAGAGTTTGGCTCATGAGAAGGGGAAAACCCTGGGATGAGCCATGCATGCTTTTTATGATCCGAAAGAAAAGGGAAGCGCGGCGGGCGCAGAAAGAATACATATAGGCAAACCCGGAAAGGATTTGGTGGAACTGTCAAAAGTTTCAGGAAAACGGGAGAACATATGGAACCACCGGAATTTCACCACAGAGAACTCAGAGAAAAAAATTAGTATATAAAAACTCTGTGCCCTCTGT
>CAYQWO010000386.1:0-4175 GCA_964421095.1 uncultured Syntrophaceae bacterium | reverse complement strand
CCCCCCTCGATCAACTTCTTGACATTGGGGAGGAACCCTTCCCGGGCATACTGGTCAAGGCGCGTTGGCTGTGCAGAATCCAGTCCAATAATAACCGCCTTTTTGGGCAATCTCGCCATAATCTCCTCCTTTTCAAATCTCTGTATTATTGAATCCTTGCCGAGCTGGTCGGGGAAGGGGGTTAAATGATCCTTTCCTTCTTCAAGTTCTCGTATTCCTCAGCAGAGAGTTGGAGCAATCCCCGGTAAACCTCTTCGTTATATGCGCCCAAGAGGGGAGCAACAAATTCTACCCGGCCAGGAGTCACGGACAGCTTGGGTACGATGCCCATGGTTTTAATCTTCCGACCTGATGGCAGCTGGGTATCGATGATATTCTCTCTGGCCTGGATATGCGGGTCTCTAAAGATATCGGCAATGTTGTTGATCTTGGTGGAGGGAATGCCCCCGTTCCAAAGTAAATCCAGAAGGGGTTTGATCTCAAACTTCTTTATCCATTTCGCTATAATGTCGTGAAGTTCATCTCGATTCTGATTCCGGTTTCTCTGGGTGTTGAATTTCGGATCCTCGCCTAAATCTTCCCGGCCCATCAATCTGATGAAGCGCTTCCAGACACTGTCGGTCCCGGCATGAAAAGCGACCCAATGGCCATCTTTCGTCATAAAAGTTTCTGCCGGAACGAATTGCGGGTTCGTATTCCCCGTTCGTACTGGGATATGGCCGCATTGATCATACTCCTCCACCTGGTTCATGATCCGAAACATCCCCTCATAGAGGGCAAGATCGATCTCCTGTCCTTGGCCCTTGTTGACATCCCGATAGTAAATGGCGAACATAACTCCTGCTGTGCAGAACAATCCAGTTAAGTAATCGGCGACAGACCCACCGGGATGCGCGGGGGGCTTATCCGGAAATCCGGTAATGTAATCCTGCCCGGCGAAGGCCGTGGCGATCCGATCAAAAGCCGCTCGCTCCTTGTAGGGCCCATATTGCCCGAACCCCGAGACGTGGGCTAAGATCAAACGTGGATTGATCTGGGAAAGTTCGGCATAGTCTATGTTCCATTTTTTCAGGGTTCCCGGACGAAAATTTTCTATCATCACGTCAGTCAAAGGGATAAGCTTCTTAAAAATCTCCTGACCTTTGGGGAGGCGTAAATCCAAAGTTATACACTTCTTGTTTCGCGCCAAAAAGGTGAAATAGAGGCTGGTCCCGTCAATCACCTCTCCTGTATACCGTCCCGCTTCTCCAACCATTGGGTCTTCGATCTTGATGACCTCGGCCCCGAATTCCGCCATTAGAGTGCCGCAAAAAGGGGCCCCGATAAGGGTTCCCAACTCGATGACTCGAAGACCTTCGAGCGCTACTTTTTCTCCAGGCATCATTTCCTCCTGCAAAATTTGTTATCCAGGAGATGCATTTATATGTTTGCTTGGCCATCTAAAAAACTTGCACCCCGGGGATAAAGAACATTATAATATTATTATATTATTATGAAAATCAAGATAAATTTGGCTTGATGGAAAACTATATCTCCCTTCTTCTTAATCCCTTGCCCGCAAGGGATCCCTATCTCTTGGTCATATTGATGGGGATTATTCTTGCCGGAGCCTTCATCACGTCAGGATTTGGAGTTGGTGGCGCTATTCTGATGACTCCGCTTTTCATGTTTTTCCTGCCACCTAAATTTGGGATTGGCTTACTGGCCCCCCTCATGGTTCTGATAAGTGGTACAGGCGTTCGTCAATATTGGAAACAGTGGGATCGTCGTCATCTTCTTATCGTGCTACTTCCTTCTATCCTTGGCATATGGCTGGGGACATACTTTTTGGTAGTAATTTCTGCGGAGGTCGTGAGAAAGATTGTAGGAGGTTTGGCGATCCTTTTTGGAACCTTTCAATTCCTCTCGACTGACCGGCCTGAATGGAGAAACCGCCTCCGTCCCTCCCCCTGGCAGGGAGTTAGCCTCGGGTTTGCCTCGGGCATGACGACCGCCATCGCCCACACCGGAGGCATCGTTTTCTCTTTTTATTTGTTGCCCAATAGCCGGACCAAAGAAATTTTTGTGGGTACCACTGTTTTTATTTTTTGCGTTATGGGGCTGATTAAATTGGGAACTTATTGGTATTATGAAATTTTAACCTTTCCCATTCTTTTGCTTTCTATCCCGTTGATCCCTGCATTATTCGCGGGATCCCTCTTAGGAAGGTGGTTTAACCGGCGTATATCTCCTAAACTGTTCATGCGGCTGCTCTCCATCTTCCTCGGGGTAATGGGAATCAAGCTGATCTTGGGATAGAAGTGATTATTTAGTGGCCTTTCTGCGACTCAGGCTGGACAAAGCCAGCTGAAATTCCCTGGTGAGATAATCGGGCGGCGCTGAAGAGCTTGCGGCCTTGAGGACGTCCTCAGCCCAGGGCTCGGCGATGGAGCCAAGTGCTCGGATGGCTAGTACCTTCTTGAAAAATTTTGGATGGTAGGCCTGGACGACGGTTTTCTTGGCTGGATCAAAAAATTGGGCGTACCCTGGGCGGATGCTCCTGCCGTAGACCCCCACCGAGATCGCCAATTGATCGCCCGCCGCTCCCATCTGATGGATTCCTTCATCCAGAGGCAGGACGTGGGAAGTTCCTCCGGGTTCGATCACCTGCGAAGAGGTCTCTTCCAGTTCAGCGTAGCCTTCCACCCGCCCATCGTCCAGCCGGCGGTATTTTCTTTCCCGTACCTGGTGGATCAGGGAACCGACCATTCCCCAGGACCCATGATCGTGGACCGGACTCGGCCTGTGTGGTTCCCAGATGTAGGCCAGAACCGAAAAGGATCGATCGGGACTGCGATGCAGCGTAATTTCATTGGGATACACCGAGGTTGCCTGTCGGTTTAGGAAATCTGGGTCGAAGGTCAATTTTCTTAAGACTTCCTGAAGCCAACCAGGATCGTTTACAAGTTCGCCAAAAATTCGCTGGCCAACCTCCAGCACTCGGGAGAAGCCTGGTTTTTCCTCGAGGAAAGCCTGGAAGCGGAAGCAAAATTCTTCCAAATTCGTATGGCCCATTGATTTTAGCCCTTTGTTCTTTTCGGCCTAATTGTTCTGTATTTGCGGATGTGTCTCCAGGATTGATACTCCGGATCACCCAGCTTGGCCGGGAGCGAAAATAAATCACGCCTCTCATATAAACATTCACCATATTTCCCCAAAATCCTTAACTGGGCATGCCTTTTAATCTTCTGATCCCCTCTTAGGTCGGATGTCTGATTATCAATAAAGGCAAGGAAAGAGCTAAGAGGATCTATGGGGTTTGTGGTTGGTTGAAGGAGGCCATAAAAAACCCCCGAGGAGTACTGAACCCCTCGGAGGCCCAAAGTGTTTATATGGTCGCGCCCCCGTCTATGGCGAGAACCTGACCCGTCACATAGCTGGAGGCTTCAGAGGCCAGGTAAAGAATGGCTCCGGCCATCTCCTCGGGTTCGGCCACCCGGGCCATGGGGGTATGGCTCATGGCCATTTTCAGAATATCCGGGTTATTCCAGAGTGCCTCGCTGAAGCGAGTTTTGGTCAGACCAGGGGCTACGGCGTTCACCCGGATCCCATATTGGGCCCATTGCTGGGCCATGACCTTCGTGGCCATGATGACCCCGGCTTTGCTGATGGAATAAACCGGCAATATGTCAGGGCTAATGCCAGCGATTGAGGCAACGTTAATGATCTTACCTCCGCCTTTTTCCTTCATCACCCGGGCGACTGCCTGGCTCAAGAAGAACAATCCCTTAAGGTTCAGATTCATAATAGCGTCCCAAGCCCGCTCCTGGACGTCCAGCGCCGAGTCCATCGTGGGATTGGTACCCGCATTGTTCACCAGGATATCGATCCGGCCGAACTCTTCTTTGACTTTGCTGACTAGGTTGCTTATTTCCTCCATCTTGCCCACATGCGCCGCAACGACCAAGGCTTTCTGCCCCATCTTCCGAATTTCCTCTGCTACCTTCTCCAAGTCCGGAGCTTTTCTGCTGGCCAGCGCAACATCCACACCGGCCCCGGCGAGTGCTATTGCGGCGGCTTGCCCAATACCCCGACTGGCCCCAGTAATTAAGGCCACTTTACCCTTCAATGAGAAATCCACCATAGAACCTCCCAGAAAGTGATAATAAATGACTCTACGATTTGATTAATATAGA
>CAYQWO010000385.1:0-4202 GCA_964421095.1 uncultured Syntrophaceae bacterium | reverse complement strand
CAGGATTA
This sequence comes from uncultured Syntrophaceae bacterium, assembly GCA_964421095.1. Classification (GTDB taxonomy): domain Bacteria; phylum Desulfobacterota; class SM23-61; order SM23-61; family SM23-61; genus CAYQWO01. The sequence continues at coordinate 4,194 of CAYQWO010000385.1, read as the reverse complement.
CCGGGACAAACTTTGATGGCCCTGCGGTGGATCAAGGACGTTCAGCCTACGGCTTTTTACGGAACTCCTTCCTACGCTCTATACCTGGCCGAACGCGCCCGGGAAGAAGGATTTGACCCGCTGAAAGATTTCAATTTTAAAATTATGTTTTTTTCGGGTGAGCCCGGAGCCGGGATTCCGGCCACGAAGAGAAAGATCGAAGAATCCTACAACTGTAAATGCATCGATCTGGGGACGATGGCGGAGATGACTCCCTGGATGACGAACGGAGAATGCGAGTTTCGCACGGGCATGCACTTATGGCTGGACATTGTCTATACCGAATTGGTCGATCCGGAAACTAAGAAAGTAGTGGATTACGGGAAAGAGGGCGTTCCGGTTTACACCCATCTGGAGAGAACTTCCCAGCCGATGATCAGGCTTTATTCTGCCGATCTGGCGACCTGGACGAATGAGCCCTGTCCCTGCGGGAGAACGTATCCCCGATTTCCCAAAGGCATGTATGGCCGGGCGGATGATATGTTTCTCGTCCGGGGGGAGAATATCTATCCCAGTGGCGTGGAAGGGGCCCTGCGGGAAGTGGCTGGCTTTGGGGAAGAATTCCGGATCATTATTACCCGGGAAAAAGCCATGGATGAACTCTTAGTCCAGGCTGAATACAACAGGGAAGTCGCCGCCAAAGCCCAGGCCAATCCCCAGATTCTTGGGCAATTGAAGCAGGAAATGGAAGATAGGTTGAAAGCCAGAATCGGTGTCCGGGCCAATGTCGAGTTGATCGAACCCGGCAAAATCGAAAGGACTCAATTCAAGGCCCGACGTGTGATCGACAAACGAGATTTATACAAATAGAGAGGTGGCACTTTCTTCTCCAGTAGGCTGCCGCCTTTAACGAATAAATAAAAGGATTTTTCCAAAGGCTAAAAAATTACTATTTATTTGATCAAATTGGGGAGGTATAAGACCATCGAGGGGAAGGCAATACAAACCCCCAAGCCAACGAGCTGGAGGATTAAAAAGGGAATGACCCCTCTGAAAACATCCCCCGTCGTCAAGGTTCCTTTGGAGATCCCCAGAAGATAGAACATGGAAGCTCCCGCCGGGGGGGATAAGAAGGCATTTTGCAGGTTGACGGCAACGCATAGCGTAAACCAGAGAGGGTCAATGCCGAATTTGATCGCGATCGGCAGGAAAATGGGCATGACCAGGTAAATGATGCCCACCCACTCGATGGGCATGCCGAGGATGAAAATGACCAGCATCATAAAGAAAAAGGCGCCCCATTTACCCAAGCCCAACCCCAACATGAACTCCATAATGATCTTGCCGCCGCCGATGTCCAGGAACACCGCCGTGTAGCAATTCGTGGCCACGATGATGAACATGACCATGGCCACGGTCTTCGCCGTAGACTGGACAGCTTCTCGCAACAGCCCCCAGGTAAATCGGCGGTAAATCAAAGTCATCACGAAAGCCAGGAACGCTCCAACCCCCGAAGCTTCGGTCGCGGTCGCGACCCCGGTAAAGATGATCCCCAGCACGATAAGGATAAGCACCGCGGGCGCCAACATGGATTGGACTGCGCGCTTGAGTCTCTTCCGTACCGGTACAGCGGCTCTCTCTTCCAAAGAGAGAGGGGGACCCAGTTCCGGCCGTAGGCCGCATCTGAGGGCAATATATGTTATATAAAGTCCTGAGAGGACGAGTCCCGGAAAAACTCCCCCGATGAGCAACTTGCCGGCTGACAACGCCGTCAAGTCTGCCAGGGCGACCATCATAATGCTCGGGGGAATCAGGATGCCCAAGGTGCCGCCGGCACAAATCGTTCCCGCCGCCAAACCTTTTTCATACCCGTAGCGGATCATCACCGGTAAAGCCGCCAGTCCCATCGAAACGACCGCGGCGCCCACAATCCCCGTGCAGGCGGCCAGAACCGTACACACGATGATCACGGCCATGGCCACCCCCCCGCGTAGGGGGCCCATTAGATAGCGGAGGGACTCAAAGAGGTCGTCCGCAATGCCGGATTTTACCAGTAGATCGGCCATAAGAATAAACATCGTGATGGCGACCAGGAGATAGCTGTCCATGGTGCCCATAGCCTGACTGGTGAACATATAGAAGACCTTCGGGCCCCGCGCAAGTAAGCCAAATATAAGCCCCAGCCCGCCAAAGACAAAAGCAATGGGATGCCCAAACATTATCATGATTATGAGAAAGGCTAACATTAAGACCGACATCAGCTCAGGACTGAGGCCCAGGATCATAGCTCCCTCCCGCGAAGGCAGAGGAATAGGCTGCGCACAAACTTGGACAGGCCTTGCAGCAAAAGGAAAAAAGATGATATCGGTATTAGGATCTTCATGCCCGGAATGATGAATGGCCTTCCGGTGACGGTCCTTTCGCCAATCGCCCAGGAATCGGCCGCCAAGTCTGTCCCCGCTATGAGAAAGATAAGAAAATAGGGGAAGAAGAAGAGGAGGTAATTTACCACAGCCAAGCCGGCTTGCCATCGGCGGGGGAGACGGATATAGATCAAATCAATGTTGACGTGGCTGTCGTGCAGAAGACCGTAGGCCCCCACCATCATGAAATGAACGGAAAATAATAAAGTAGTCACTTCAATACCCCAAAGATGAGGGCTTTGAAACACTCTTCTCCAGATTACCTCATACACGATCACCACTGTGATGGGAACCGCAACCCAGGCAAATTTCCGCCCGACCCATTCACTCACGCGGTCGCAGAACCCGGTGAATGTTTGCATGGTCATTGAAAACTCTCCAATCTGGCTAAGGGTCGAGCCGCGACCCGATCGAATGCCCCCCAGCAGACGACCCTGGGGGGCACTTCAAGAGCGCAGGTTTACTTGATCACTGGATATCGTTTCAGGATAGATCCCGACCGGAAAGGTCCTTCCAATTTCTTCACCGTGTCCATCCCCTTCAAGAAATTGACCATGGACTTGGCGACCTTGGCATAGTCGGGATTCCGGGCCGACTCCATTTCAATAAACTTGATGCATAGCTCCTCGAGCTTATCCTGGGCTTCTTGGTTCAGCTCCGTAATCTGGATTCCCGCTTTTTTGAAGTTCTCCACGGCGGCTATCGAATCCCAATTCCCCTTGGCGTAAGACCAAGTCATAGTCGCCATGGCGGCATTCTCCACGATGGCCTGAAGATCACGGGGCAATTTCTTCCAGGCATCCATATTGATGGCCAGGCCGGCCACCGTTCCAACCTGGTGCCAACCTGCCGGTGTAACCCAGTACTTGGTGATTTCCTGATACTTGATACCCCAGTCTGTGGAGGGGACGCTGAACTCGGCCCCGTCGATTGTGCCTAATTTGAGAGCCATGTATATCTCGCCGCCCGGGATTCTCGTCGGCTTGGCTCCAATCTGCTCCAAAACCCAAATAGTCTGGAGGACGCCGGTTCGTAACAAAATCCCTTTGAAATCAGCAAGGGTTCTGATGGGTTTATTGGTGCGATAACCGGACTCCGGACCGACGATGTTCAACGGAAAGTACATCATGTTAAATTTTCCATAAAGCTCCTGCCCCAATTGGAGACCCCCGCCCTGATAAAACCACGTCATCCAGTCCACAGCGTGCATCATGAATCCGAGGGCGCAGAATAAGTCAAAGGCGGTATTCTTCCCGGACCAATAAGTGGGCCAATCGCCACCCATTTCTACAACGCCCTTCCTTACCCCATCAAATACTTCAAAAGCCCCCATCAGTTCGCCAGCGGGATGGACGGTAATCTGTAATCTTCCTCCACTCATTTGATTTACCATCTCCGCAAACTTAAGGTCAGACTCATGAAAGGGTGTTAAGGCGGGTGTGCGGCAAGTCGCCATCCGCCACTTAAATGTTTGGCCCTGCGCTAGGTCAGCCAGCGCAAAACTCATCCCCAGCACGAACAGTACGCCAACTAACAATATCCTTTTTTTCATCTTTCACCCTCCTTTGAATTTTTTCATTGACAAATGAGGGTAAGATAAAATAAGGATAGTGAGAAATTCCCAAAAAATTTCGCAAGCAAGGGTAAATCCTTCTTAAGGAGAATCTTTATGGTACCCACGTCAATCATTCAAGAGCTCCGGGATATCCTGGGGAAAGATCGCTGCCTCACTGCTGTCGAGGACCTGATGGTTTATTCCCACGATGCCTTTGCGGAAAAGAAACCGGATGTG
>CAYQWO010000384.1:0-4210 GCA_964421095.1 uncultured Syntrophaceae bacterium | reverse complement strand
GCCATGTTCATTCACCCCCTTCTTCAGGGCGCTTGGGCCCTTTGATGATGTAATGGAAGAACGTCCCAACCGCAGCAGCACCAATGGCCAGAACCGACAGGGGTTTGAGAACGTCCTTCCACAGGATCAGAGAAATGGGTATGGATGGGCTGATGACCATCTTTTCGTACATCCGGATTTTCTCCGGCAGTACGTAAATCACATGCGTGCCATCCACATACCTGTCTCCGTATACCGTGGCATCGCCACCCAGGGCTTTGGCCCGGGCGTGAGCTCGGGCAATCATCACGTCTTTATTCCCGAAGGTGAGTGTTCCCATGGCGCAGGCCTTGGTGCAAGCGGGAATCAGCCCCCGAGAAATCCGGTCCCAGCAGAAGGTGCACTTATACGCCTTATTCGTGTCCGCGTTGATCCGGGGAACTTCGAAGGGGCAGGAGTTCACACACATCTTACAGCCAATGCACAAATCCTGGTTGATGACTACCGCTCCCTCTTCGGTCTTGAATATGCACCCTGGCACTGGACAGGCCCGCTGGCATCCGGCATCCGTGCAATGCAAGCAGGCATCCCGGCGGAATAACCACTTGAGCCCCCCTTCCCTGCTGGAAAGTTCAGTGAAACGGATCAGGTTCCAGGTTGACCAGGTGAGATCAGGGGGATTCTGATGAGTGCCCATCTGCTCGGTCTTCTCCGCTGGCAGCCGGTTCCACTGCTTGCAGGCTACCTGGCAGGCCCGGCAGGCTGTGCACTTGGAGACATCGACGAGCATTACTTTTTCTTCCATCTTACTTCCCCCCTTTCTTCTCAACGTTCACCATGAAGGCCTTGGACTCCGGAATCATGGTGTTGGCATCCCCGATGGTGGGGGTGAGCAGGTTGGCGCTGTCCCCTCCATCCGGCGGCGTGACCCACCCATAATGCCAGGGAATCCCGACTTGGTGAATTGTCTGCCCGGCAATCTTGAAAGGTTTGAACCGGTCAGTAACGATGGCTTTGGCCTCGACTTCGCCCCGGGCCGATTTCACCACCACCCGCTCTCCCTTGCGGATGCCCCTCTCCTTGGCCAGTTCTTTGGATATCTCCACAAACATCTGTGGTTCCAGCTCCAAAAGCCAGGGAGTCCATCGGGTCATCACCCCGGTCTGCCAGTGCTCCGTCACCCGATAGGTGGTGCAGACCAGAGGGAACCTCGGATCGCAGGTGAGGTATTTATCTGCGCCCAGGCCAATGCCCGCCTCGCCGAAGAGCCTGGCTGTGGGGTTGAATCTTTGCGATGATAACAAGTTCTTCTCAATGGGACATTCTAAGGGCTCATAGTGTTCGGGGAAAGGCCCTTCGGCCATGCCCAGCCCGAAAAGGCGCGCATGTCCTTCGGGTAACATGATAAAGGGATAAATCGCTCCCGGAGGCGGCGGCCCGTCAGGAATGTCGCCCATCCACTTCGTCCCATCCCACCAGAGCACAGGCCGTTTGGGGTCCCAAGGTTTGCCTTCCCAGTTAACCGAAGCACGGTTGTAAATGATTCTACGGTTGACCGGCCAGCACCAGGCCCATCCTGGATAGAGCATGAGGCCCGTTGGATCCGCCTTGCCCCTGCGAGCCGCCATGTTTCCGCCTTCGGTGTAAGAAGCGCAGTAGAGCCAGTTCCCGCAGGTCGTGGAGCCATCATCCTGCAAGAAAGCGAAGCTCGGTATCTGCTGCCCGGCTTTGACCACCACAGTCTTCACCTTGGTCTTCGGGTCTTCGACCTCGATGTCCTTGGCCGTATGGCCGTTGATCTCCCTAGCCACATAGTGGGGGTCTATGTGCTTGACCATCCCATCTGGGCCTATGGGACCATAATTCCAGGAAAGGTTCAGGAGGGGTTCCGGGAAAGTTCCGCCTTTTTCTTTGTAGAGCTTGCGCACCTTCATGAACAGCTCATGGATGATCTCCAGGTCAGGCATGGCTTGCCCCGGAGGATTCACGGCTTTATACCGCCACTGCATCCAGCGGCTAGAGTTGGTGATGGACCCCTCTTTCTCGAAGGAGGCAGCGCAAGGAAGCATGAAGACTTCGGTTTTGATCTTGGATGGATCTTTCCCCGGGTCTCTCCAAAAAGATCCGGTCTCGTTGTCGAAGAGGTTGACGTTGACCATCCAGTCCAGGGTCTCTAAAGCCTTGCGTACCTTGCCCGCATTGGCGCTGGAGCAGGCCGGGTTCTGCCCCCAGGCAAAGAAGCCTTTGGACTTGCCTTTGGCCATTTGATCGAAGAGCATCAGCCAGGAGGCATTTTGGGGATCGTCCAGCTTGGGAAGCCAAGCGTATCCAAAATCATTTTCCTTGGTTGCATTGGGGCCATACATAGCTTTGAGGAAGCTGGTAATGTATTTGGGGCGATTCTTCCACCAGTTGAAGCTCTTTGGGTCTTTGGTTTGGGGCGTATATTTTTCAATGTACTCTTTCAGCGTCCTATCCGAAGCTCTGGGCACTGGGTTATACCCAGTTAAAATATGGAAGAGCACGCCATGATCCGTAGCCCCTTGAACGTTAGACTCTCCCCGCAGAGCGTTAATTCCGCCACCCGCCATCCCCATGTTGCCCAGCAGTGACTGGATGATGGACATGGCCCGGATATTCTGGGTACCCACTGTGTGCTGCGTCCAGCCCATGGCGTAAAGGATGGTTCCGACCTTATCCGGCTTGCCGGTCTCGGCGTAGGCCTTGTAAACCTTAACCAGGTCATCTTTCGATGTTCCGGTGATATTGGAAACCATGTCCAAGGTGTACCGGGAATAGTGCTTTTTCAGGAGCTGGAAGACACAGCTGGGATTCTTAAGGGCCTTTTCCATCTTGGGAATCCCGTTGGCATCCAACTGATACTTCCAGGTGGAACGATCGTACCTCCTTCCCTTGGGGTCGTAGCCGGTGAAGAGTCCATCATGGAACCCGAATTTTTCGTCGATTAAGAAAGAGGCGTTGGTGTACTCGACCACGTACTCCTTCTGGATCAGATCGTTGTCCAAAATGTATTTGATCATTCCCCCCAGGAAGGCAATGTCAGTCCCCGAACGCAGAGGAGCATAAATGTGCGCTTTGGCTGCCGAGCGGGTAAACCGGGGGTCTACAACGATGAGCGTAGCCCCTTTGTCTATGGCTTTGTTGACCCAGCGGAAGGAAACGGGATGGTTTTCCGCAGGGTTGCTACCCATGATCAAGATGACATCTGCATTGGCTATATCATTCCAATGGTTAGTCATCGCTCCCCGTCCGAACGACTCTCCCAGAGCCGCTACCGTGGGAGAGTGTCATATCCGCGCCTGGTGTTCTATGTAAACCAGGCCCAGAGAGCGGAGGAATTTCTGATAGATGTAATTTTCCTCGTTGTCCATGGCCGCGCTGCCCACGGAGGCCATTTCATCAGTGCGGTTAACGGTCTCTCCTTTTTCGTTCTTCGGCATGAACGAGGCATCGCGGGTCTTCTTGATATTCTCGGCGATCTTATCCAGAGCCCAATCCCAGGTGACTTCTTTCCATTCCTTGGCATAAGGCGCCCGGTACAGCGGCTTGGTCAAGCGATTCTTGTTGCCCGAAAGCTGGTAAAGCGAGGAGCCTTTGGGGCAGAGGGCTCCCTGATTGATGGGATGGTCGGGATCGCCTTCGGTATTGATGACCGTTCCGTCTCGGGTGTGAACGATGATCCCACATCCTACTGAACAGTAAGGACAGATAGTGGTCGTCTCTTTGGTATAAAGGATCTTAACAGGCTGCGCCAAGGCTGGCCCCGGGCTGAGCGGAAGGCCCAACCCGCCGGCCAGTGCCGTGGCCCCCGAAATCTTCAGGAAGCCCCTTCTGGTAACATCCATATCCTTCCTCCTTCCTCATTTATTAATCAAGGCAATCGAACCCAAATTATTCTTTGGTTTCTGTCGACTTCACCCCCTTTCCCTTCGGCTTCGCAAACCACGCAATTTCTCCCCTTAGCGGGTTATTCGTCCACCTTGAGCATTTATTCTCATCCTCTTTCCCCGGACATAGCCTACGAGCGTAATTCCCAATTCCCGGGCCATCTCCACGGCCAGATCCGTAGGCCACTTCCTCCCTTCCCTGATCGCTAATTTTTTCATTCTGAAGACGTTTAACGCTGTATTTCATTCAGAAGGGACCCGAGCGAATGGATGGCCGTTCATCCATCGGCGCCTTGAATATCATTTCACTAAATTTTTGTCAA
>CAYQWO010000383.1:0-4214 GCA_964421095.1 uncultured Syntrophaceae bacterium | reverse complement strand
GAAAGCGTCCCAAAGCAAATCCCCCTATGTCCCCCTTTTTCAAAGGGGGATTTAATCGAAGATTTACCGGGTCCGACCCGTGATAGAGTGAAATAACAAAAAGCCTGGCTTCGCAATTTTGCGGACCAGGCCTTTGTGAGAGTTTCCAAAGGGAGGCAACTCCCAGGGAAAAAAATCATCTGCTCGCATTGACTTGCCAGCCTTTTTTTGATAAATTGGATGTAGTTGAAATCCTTGCCAGAAACCTGAAAACTTCGAGTGAAATCTTCTCACTTCTTCCCTTTTCCTGCAAACGGAGGGCGGGAGTGATGGCGCAGGATAAAAAAGGAAATTCCTATACAATCAAGGTAATAGTTCTATTTTGAGAGCTTGAGGAATGCATGAAGGTGCAAATTGAAAAAACCAGCCCCATAGAAAGAAAAATCTTCTTCGAGATCCCCAACGATGTGGTCTCCCAAGAGGTGGAGTCCACGTACCGGGCTCTGAATCGCAATGTAAAGCTCAAGGGATTCCGCCCTGGAAAAGCACCCCGCTCCATCCTGCAACGCTACTATAAGAGTCAGGTTGAGGAAGAGGTGGTCTCCAAGCTGATCAAGGATTCTTACGGCAAAGCCGTGGAAGAATATCATCTCACCCCAGTCGCCGCCCCCACGGTTCTTGATCATACTTTTGAGGCGGATAAAGATTTCAAGTATACGGTGACCGTGGAGGTCAAACCGGATGTTACTGTCGAAGGGTACTTGGGGTTGGAAGTCGAGAAAGCCGCGGTCAGTGTTAGCGAAGAGGATGTACAGGCGCGCCTGAAGGACCTGCAGGAAACCCATGCCCAGCTGAAACCCCTGGAAACCAAGCGCCCCATCCAGGAGAGAGACTTCGTCATCATTGACTTTGTAGGGTCCCAATCCGGCAGACCGCTGGAGGGATGGAAAGTCCAGGACCATCTGGTGGAGGTTGGGTCGAAAACATTGGTGGGGGACTTGGACAGGCAATTGATTGGCCTCTCCCAGGACGAGGAAAAAGACCTTTCTCTCACCCTCCCCGAGACCCATTCCAAAAAAGAGCTGGCGGGTCAGAAAATCGACGTCCATATCAAGGTCAAAGAGATCAAAGAGAAGATCCTTCCGCCGCTGGATGATGAATTTGCCAAAGATGTGGGGAATTTCAACACTCTGGCTGACCTCAAAGCCCGTCTGCGTCAGACCATTGAAGAGGAGAAGCAGGCGCAGGCCAATCGCGCGGCCAAGGAAAAACTCCTCGCTACCCTTGTGGAAAAGCATTCTTTCCCCATCCCCAAGAGCATGGTCGAACGTCATGTACAGAATCTCATCGCCAGGGCCGAACTGCGCTTGGCCCGACAGGGAATGAAGCTCGAAGACGCGAGCCTGGATCGCCAGCAACTCCACGACTCTTTCTTGCCGACGGCCGAGAAGGAGGTGCGGGGAAGCTTGCTCCTGGAGAAAATCGCCGAGATGGAGAAAATTTCGGTGAACGAAGCCGAGCTGGGGGGAAGGCTCGAAAAGATGGCCGTCCAGCTCAATCAGCGTGTGGAAGCGGTGAAAAGCTATTACCAGAAGGAAGGCCTTCTGGAAGACCTCCGGGCACAGATCCTGGAGGAAAAAACCCTTGATTTTCTGCTGAGCCAGAGTAAGATCAGCGCAAGGCCGAGCCATCCTGCACAGACCTTCCCAGGGGCTCGTCCGGAGGAAAAGAAATGAATCTCATTCCCATGGTTGTGGAACAGACCTCCCGGGGAGAGCGGGCCTATGACATCTATTCCCGTCTCCTGAAGGACCGGATTATCTTCGTCGGGACCCCCATTGACGACTATGTGGCCAACTTGGTGATCGCCCAGCTCTTGTTCCTGGAAGCCGAAGACCCGGATAAGGATATTCATCTCTACCTCAACTCTCCCGGAGGGCTGGTGACGGCGGGCTTGGCCATTTACGATACCATGCAATACATCAAGCCCAAAATCTCGACCCTCTGCATGGGGCAGGCTGCCAGCATGGCCGCCGTACTTTTGGCTGCGGGAGAACCCGGGAAGCGTTTCGCCCTGCCCCACTCCCGGATCCTGATCCACCAGCTCATGGGCGGGGTCCAGGGGCAGGCGACGGACATCGCCATCCATTCCAAAGAGATCCTGCGCATGAAGGATGAGATCAACCAGATCCTGGCGCGCCATACCCGACAGCCCATAGAGAAAGTTGAAAAGGACTCTGAACGAGATTTTTTTATGAACGGGGAACAGGCCAAGGAATACGGGCTGATTGACGAAGTGATTTTTAAGAAAGCACCCTCGCACAGCGGATAATTGGGGATAGGTTCTCCCATGGCAGGTCAAAAAGGATTGGAGCGCATGGGCACCCTTTTTTGCTCCTTTTGCGGCAAAAGTCAGGCAGATGTGAAGAAGCTCATCGCCGGGCCCGCCGTTTACATCTGCAATGAATGCGTGGCTCTTTGCAATGACATCATCGCCGAAGAGGTAGAAAAAGAAGAAGCCGCCCTGCGCAAGCTGGCGGTCCCCAAGCCGGCAGAGATCAGGTCCATTCTGGATCAATACGTCATCGGTCAGGAGCGGGCCAAAAAAATCCTGGCGGTGGCCGTCCACAACCACTACAAGCGGATCGAATCACGCCTGGAACTGGATGGGGTGGAGCTGCAAAAATCCAACATTCTCCTGATCGGGCCCACCGGCTCGGGCAAAACCCTTCTGGCCCAGACCCTGGCCCGCATCCTTAACGTACCCTTTACCATCGCCGACGCCACCAGCCTGACCGAGGCCGGATACGTCGGGGAAGACGTGGAGAACATCATTCTCAACCTCCTCCAGGCCGCCGATTTTGACGTGGAGAAAACCCAGCGGGGAATCGTTTACATCGACGAGATCGACAAGATCTCCCGCAAATCTGAAAATCCTTCGATCACCCGCGACGTCTCCGGCGAAGGCGTGCAGCAAGCCCTGCTGAAAATCATTGAAGGCACCATCGCCAGCGTCCCCCCCAAAGGCGGTCGAAAACATCCGCAGCAAGATTTCATCAAAGTAAACACTCAAAATATCCTATTCGTCTGCGGCGGGGCTTTTGTCGGCCTGGAGAGGCTGATCGAACAGCGCCTGGGCGCCAAATCAGTGGGATTCGGCGCCAACATCAAGAGCCGCTCCGAAAGGCGTCTGGGGGAACTGCTTATGGAAGTGCAGCCCGAGGACCTGCTGAAGTTTGGCTTCATCCCGGAATTCATCGGCCGCTTGCCGGTGGTGGCCAGCCTGGACGACTTAGACGAGGCAGCCTTGGTCTCCATTTTGCGGGAACCGAAGAACGCCCTGATCAAACAGTACCAGAAACTCTTCGAATTCGAAAAAGTCAAGTTACGTTTCACGGACGGAGCTCTCGTGGCCATCGCCAAGGAGGCGCTGAAACGGAAGGCCGGCGCCCGGGGGCTGCGTTCCATCTTAGAATCGATCATGCTCGACATCATGTATGAGTTGCCCTCCCAGAGCAACATCAAAGAATGCATCATCAGCGAGGAGACCATCGTCAACAAGGAAAAACCGATTGTCCTCTATGAAAAGAAGGCGGAGTCCGCCTAAGGCCCAAAATCCGTCTTCCCCAAAACCGAGAATTACACCTCCAGCTCGGCTTTCTCCTCATGGGGCCTAAAAAAGGGGCTTTGCATCCCGGGCCCAAGTTTCCTTCCAGCAAAAATTTTATTCCTTAGTGCTCTCAAATGTCATATTTTTGACCTTTTATTCAAATATTGCCATAGCCTGGTCTCTAATTCCCCGTTTCAAGGCCACCCCGCAGTATTCTGTTACCATAAAAAAACATTAAATAATCAGTAGGTAGCAACAATTTGTGATCCATTTGTGAAATTTTGATGCGTTTGGGAACAAAATTTGCTGATTTTGCTTGAACCAGGAAACCACAAGAGAGCGAAAAACCGGGATCTTCCGCCACTTCCCGAAAAAACCCTTCTGGTGCGAGACGCTGGCGCACAGAGTCCGGGAACCGGCGGAAAGGTAGCAAGATTATGGAATGGGCCGTCGACAATTTGATGGATATCGTCATCGTCTTGGATGCCCAGAATCGGATTCTGAACCTCAACCCAGCCGCCCAGATGGCCATCGGGCAATCCATTTCCGAAACCATCGGGCAGCCGGCGGCCAAGGTACTATCCAGTTGGCCCGGTTTGCTGGGACCCGATGGCCAGGTCCAAGA
>CAYQWO010000382.1:0-4216 GCA_964421095.1 uncultured Syntrophaceae bacterium | reverse complement strand
GGCCGCTGAGGTTGGAAAAGAACGAATTCATGGTTCAGGAACGGGCGCGCTCCCCATTTTTTCTTGAAAAAAGCCACTCCAGCATTCACCCCCAATCCCAAATTGAAAAATAATTTGCCCTGCTGCCTGGCTTCCTGGATCAATGCATGGAGAAGGAGGTCCGAGGTCCCGGGGACGGGGTCCTGCCGGGATCTGAAGTTGAACATGTAAAAAGCATAATTTTTCGCGCCATATTCAGCGATATCAAAACCCGCCAGCCTGCCCGCGCGGGTTCTGGCGCCAAAAAGCCAGGCCGTCGGAACAGCAGAAAGGTATTTCGGAATCTTTTCAAAAATGTAACGAAGACCTTCGCTGACCTGCCGGGATTCCAAGAAATCCGTAATAAGGTGCCGATGTTCTTTGCCAAATTCTCGTCCCTTCTCCACTTCGAGCTCCCGTGAGGCTCTCTGAATCATATTTTTCACTTTTGACTGGACCTGCAGGCCAGCCAAGTCGAGCTTATAGTAAACGTCCGGGTCCCGGCGCTCGCCGTCCCTGCGGCTGATGGCGGGAGCAAGCAAGGCTACGCGGGAAGGCCTAAATCGTTTGATGGCCCCTTCCAGGATCTTCTCCGTTTTCGTTGCCTCGAAAGGTTCTTGCAAAGGATAGCCTATGAAGATGAGGGATTCTTTTCCCCAGTAACAGAGATAATTTTCCAGAAGAAACGGTTCTCCTTCCGATATGGCCGTTCCGTAGCCTGGCAAATGTTCTGGGACATAAGCATAATTTCTAATGAAATCCTCTTCCCCGGGAGTGATCATTCGTCCCTCTCCGACACCTGATTGACTTTATATCCATCTTGCAGAAGCATTTTTTTCAGCCCAGGGATGTGGGGGGTACCGACAAAAACGATTGTTTCCGTCTTCTCCAGAAAGGCCTTCATGCGTTCATAGATTATGGGGTCCCGATTTTCGATGATGGATGGACACCGGGTGGGGAATGCGCTCGTCCCGGACATCATCTCTTCTAAGATCCCTTTTAGGTATGATTGAACATAAGCTTGAATATATTCATCCCAGTGATGGACTTTTTTCAGAAATACGACAAATCTCTCGAAAGGAACTCCCTCCAGCGCCTTTACCTGTTCATCGATGGTTTCGAGATAATGGATTTCCTTGCCCATCTGGGCAGCGATCTTCAATGCTTCCAGGTCGACCGAATATTTCCAACCTTTTTCCTTTAAATATTGCGACCAGAGGTTTAAAAAAGCCAGCCAGGGCCGGAATCTCTGGAAGTGCAAATACAAGGGGTCGCTCTCCTTCGAGCCCAGGGGAAAGAAAAGAGGCAGGGGATTCGATCCACCCGAGAAAATTCCCGTGCATTTTTTTAGCTGGGTAATGGTCTGGGGGTCCAAACTTTCGTAGAGGGTGACAGATCCTTCCCCCTCTGAACCACGTTCGATGACCTGCTTCATGCTCTGCTGGTCAAGAGGTCCTTCGAATAAAACAATCTTAACCTGGCGAATCAGGCGCTGCAAAGATTTCCGGAAACGATAGGGGAAAAAATGGGCCGTACCCGCCAGATACCCTTGGCGTCCATCCTTCTTGACCTTCCAGATCGTTCTTAATTCTTTTTCATGCAAAAGAAATGAGAAAAGCTTTAGTCCCAGTTTCATAATTTGGCTTCCAGAGAGCGGAGCCATGGGAGAGCTCCTTCTGTCCTGGCGGACAATTCACCGAATTCATATTTCAGGAAGGGAATTCCTCCCCATTTCTTCTTGAATCTCCTGATCCCTTCATTAACTCCCAGCCCCAGATGAATGTATTCCTTATGATTTTCCCTGGCTAGGTTGATCATTTCGAAAAAGAGGAGGTCCGAGGCATGGGCAACATAATGACTTTTCGAAAAACAGCCCACCACATAAGTGGCGAAGTCCCGTGCGGCCAGTTCAATCACATAAAAGGCGGATAAATTCTGGTTCTTGTCCCAAGCGCTCAAGACAATAGATTTTGAGGAGCGGGCGACATATTCTGGCATGCGCAGGAACAACTCTCTCACCCGCGGGGAAGAGGCCTCCCTGTTTAAAAATTCCTTTGTTAGGGTGACGTGGCTTGGGGAAAAATGATGGGATTTTTCGACTGTTAAATTTCCTGAGGCTTTCCGAATCTTTTGTATCAAATCTTTTTTCACCGTATGATTCCTGATATCCAATTTATAATATTCATCACTTTCTCTTTGGCGGGCAGCCTGTAAAAAAGAGTCCGGCATTTCTGGAGCGATAAACCATGTATAGGCGGGTTTGAATTTTTTCATGGTGTCATTCAGGGTGGCCGTGAAATGTTTTACCTGAAAATGACGGTCGAAAGGGTAGCCGATAAAGATGAGCCAATCGCTTTTGGCGTAAAAGACGTAATCCCCGACGAAAAATGGCTCGCCGTCGGAGATCCCCACCATTAGATTTATGATGTGCTCCGGCACATACGCCTTTTGCAGGATATATTCTTTTTGCTCAGGAGAAAGCATCTGTATTACTGCGTTTTGCCCCTCGCTAAAGATACTGTAACTCCGAATCGCTTGATTTGCAAGGAACCGGCCTCCCTTTGAGCATCCCTTTTCCTTGCCCATCCCCAATTTTCGCTTCCCAAACTTGTGCCGTGGCCCCGGCGCAAGAACGACGAGCGAAGGAAGAATCGGCCGGGAATAAACTTTTTCTGGACTTCCAACTTCTATTCCGCAGAATGAGGCGGCCAGGATGTATAGAGTAGCTGGATTATCAGTTAAATAATAAGAGAAAATGCACCTATCCTGGGGGTTCACTCCGCCGCCCCTCCGATGGAAAGACAAGTGCCTCATTATTCCAAGCGAGGCGCTTTTGCGCCTGGGCCTGGTACCTTGGACCAAAAATGGGGGTGGGCAAACCCATTTTTTCGTTGACAATCACGAAGAGAGGGATATATATTGCCTCTCTAAGCAGCTGGTGTGGCAACCCCGGTTTATGATCCGGGTCATGATGCATTTTTCTAAAATGCGGTATCATAAAAATGCATTGGATGAGAGGGGGTGTTTTTCAATCCCGAAGAGGAGGTGAAAAAAGGAGCTATGTTTGTCGTAACAGTGGATAAAGACAAGTGCGACGGAAAGGGAGAATGCGTGGATACCTGCCCGGTGAACGTATTCGAGATCAAAGACGGCAAATCGGAGCCCGTGAATATGGATGAATGCCTGGGCTGCGAGAGTTGTGTCGAGGTCTGCCCCACAGGAGCTATTACACTCAAGGAGATGTGATTTCGTCTCCCAGCTCTCAAAAGGGATACTTGCCAGAAAATACAGGGCCAAAGAAGCGATGGAAGGGTCAGCCTTTGCCATCGCTTCTTTTTTAGGCCCGTGGCCTTCGCCAGCCTGAAATATGGCCTCATATCATTCTTTTGACTTTCCCAAGTCTATAGTTTATCATTTGATCCCAGAAGGAACGAGCCCTCAAGTCCGGGGAAAAAAATTGGAAGATCAAACGTTTCGGATCACCCTGGAAAAAATCGCGCAGATTTCTTTCCTGAACGGGAACTCCATCCAGGTTTTAAAGGAAGGCCATCTGGCCTTCGAGGAATTTTTTCGGGCCGTGGAGGAGGCAGAGCGATTCATTTTCCTGGATTTCTACATTTTCCGGGATGATGAAACAGGGTGGGCTATGGCCGAGTTGCTATCCCGGAAGAGTAGGGAAGGGGTCCGAGTGTACCTACTTTATGATCATTTTGGTTCCCTGACAACTTCCAACCGATTCTGGAAATTCCTGAGGTCCCACGGAGTTGAAGTCCTTCCTTTCCACCCTTTCCAGTTAACGAACCCGAATCTATATTTTCACCGGGACCACAGGAAACTCGTTGTGGTCGATGGGTGGGTAGCCTTCACCGGCGGACTGAATGTGGGGGATGAGTACCGCGGGTACTTAAGAAAAAAAATTGCCGGCTGGAGGGATACTGGAGTCAAGGTCAAAGGGCCCATTGCCGGGGCCATGTCTGAAGCCTTCAAAAGAAGCTGGATAGAGTCTAAGGGAAAGGGGATCGAGGAAAGACCTATTGGTTTAAGGGGAAACCCTGAGCAAGATGTAGCCATGCTGCCCTTGTTCTCTTCTTCCCGAGAGAGCATGCGCGCCCTTAGGCAATTGCTCCAGTTCAGCGTTCATGCCGCGCTGAAGTCCATCCATCTCACCATGGCCTATTTCATTCCTACCCATAAGTTC
>CAYQWO010000381.1:0-4222 GCA_964421095.1 uncultured Syntrophaceae bacterium | reverse complement strand
CCCGATGGATGGCATGAGCGGACCGGATGGCTCTCTGAGGGGCATCCTCAAGGGCGATGGGAGCCCCAAATAACGCCATGATCCCATCCCCGGTCATTTTATTAACCGTGCCCTCATAGTCGTGGACTTTGTGAATGAGGATTTCATAGACCTGGTCCATGATGGAGTAGGCTTCCTCAGGGCCGAGCTTTTCCACAAGAGGAGTAAATCCTTCCATGTCGCAGAACATTACCGTGACCTGCTTCCGCTCCCCTTCAATTCGATCCCTTTGGGCTAATATCTTTTCCGTCAGGCCCCTGGGAAGATACTTCTGGATTTTTCTAATTTTCTCGTCAAAGGAGAGATCTTTGGGAATTGGCTTAGAAGGAAGGACTAAGTTGTGACCGCATTCCCCACAGAATTTATCTCCAGGAAGGTTTTCAAAATCACACTTGGGGCAAGCCAATATAAGCTTTGCCCCGCACTCCCTACAAAACTTTCTGGCCTCGGGATTTTCAGCCTGGCACTTCGGGCATTTCATCTTTTTCCTCTTTTAACTCCTGGCTTTTGCAAGGATTTCGCGAATTGGTTTTGCGTTGAGAAAAACTTCCCGAAGCTCACGGTCGGACAAGCCGCTTGCTGCCTTTCGGATAACTCCAGCCGCGGCGGCCCATTGCTCTCTTGCTTCTCCTCCACGCCTCAGCTTGTCGTAAGCTGATGCGAGTGAAGCATAAGCCTGCCAGAGCTGCCGCGGATTACCTACCTCTTTGAGAATCTGAATAGCTTCGCTCAAACTCCGAATGGCATTGTCGGACTCCTTACGTTTCATCTGCACCTCGCCGAGTAACCTTAAGAAACGACCTTCATTTTTTCTCAAATGTTCGCTTCGCGATCTTTCAAGGTTTTTCGTAATGAGGGCCTCCGCTTTAGCGACATCATCTCTCTGCAAGAGAATTTGAGAGGTCAGATAATCCATTCGGGCATACCAAACATCGCGCCCCCTCGCAAAATCATCACTCCTGGATTCTGTTTCAAAAGACTTTATCCGATCCCAGGCCCCATCGGGATATCCCTGGTCGAACAGATTCTCCATCAGGTTAACGCTGGCCTGCGCAACTACCTCTCCAGCCATTTGACGCCCCATCGGAGATTGCGACATCAATTTGCGGGCCGTCTCCTCACTGCGCACATTCCAATTCCATGCCTCCCTGGAATCGTGGATCTCGCCGTAACAATAACCCAGGCAATTGTAAAGACGCACAAGCCAGAAAATACTGCCAGACTTCTCGCAGATTTCAATGCCCTCCCTGAATAGGCGCATCGCTTCCTCTATACGACCTGTTTCCGCAAGGGCAAGTCCGCGAATAAAAATGACCAGGGGGAGACTCCCTAAACCGAAAATGCTGCGCAACACCTCAACAAGCGCCTCGGTCAATTCGACCGCTTTGCCGGGTCTGCCCATCCATCTCTCTGATATGCCGAGATGCGCACGATTGTGGAAAATCGCCCTCTGATCTTGGGAACTCCGAGCTAACCGTTCCGCTTCAACCATCATTTGGTATCCCTGGTACAGGTGGCCCACGACGCACAAATAAAGGCCCTGTGAGGAGAGGATCACACTTTCGGTCCCTTTCTGCCCCAAATCCCGGGCCCTGGCGATGGCCTGCTCAAAAATTCTTAAGGCTTCTTCACCCTTCATGGACGACATACTCACTATGCCGGCTAGACCAGCCAGGCAATCTTTTTCAATTTCGACTATTCCATGTCGTCTGCTTATCTCTGCGGCCTTTCCGGCTTCTTCCAATGCCTCATCAGTGTTACCCATTTCGAAGCTGGCCGCCCCCTTCCTTAAATGGGCCAGACTCTCTGTCTTTGGGTCCAGCGAAAGTTCTGCTCCCTCTGCCACCTTAAATGCTTTCGCAGTAAATTCATATGCCGCTTGTGCCGCCCTATTCCCCCAGGATTTTTCACCGGCCAGGATCAGGTATTGAACAGCCTTTTCGGCATTACCACTTCTTTCGTAATGGTGGGCCAGCAACTCGTAATGCGGCTCAAGATGATGAGCATATAGTTCTTCGATGGCCCGGGCAATGCGCCCATGAATCTCCCGGCGCCTTTGCTTGAGCAAACTCTCGTACGCCACCTCCTGGGTGAGAACATTCTTGAAGATGTACTCCAGTTCCGGGTAAAGGGCTTTTTCATACAGGATCTCCAGCCCCACCAGGCTCGTCAGGCGCACCCGCAACTCCTCCCCTAACTCCATAATACTCTTGAGAAGGCGAAAGGCGAAATCCTTCCCAATGACACTCGCCACCTGCAGGGTTTGCTTGAGGTCCTCACTCAAACGGTCCATGCGGGCAGCCAACACTCCCTGGATCGTGTTCGGGATCTCCAACTGATAGATGGGACGGCTACAAACGTACCGATCCCCCGACTTCACCAGATCTCCTCGATCGAGAAGGTCCCGCACGATTTCCTCAACAAAAAACGGGTTTCCCCCAGTCTTCTCCACGATCTTCTTCTCAAGCACGGGGTCCAGAGGCAGCCCACCCAGAATGTTTCTCACCAGCCGAATAGAGGCATCGAAACTGAGGGTCTCTAACCCCAGCCGCTGATAATGGGCACCCTGGGCCCAGGGCGGAGAGGCCTCGGGACGGGAGGCCGAGATCATCAGGATCTTGTGGCCATGAATGCAGTGGGAAAAATAATTAAAAAATTCTTCGGAGATTTTGTCCATCCAATGGACATCTTCCAGGAAAATGACCAACGGCTTTTCCTCACTCATGGCCAAAAGAAGGTTCTTCACAGCCTCAAACGTCCCAAACTTGCGGCCTTCGGGATCAAGGAGATTGAATCTCGGATCGTCTACCTTAAGGGATAGAAGATGCCTGTAAAAAGGGACCATCGGGGCAAGGCCATTTTTGGCCCTCTCTTTGATGCGATTCCCGACCTCCTCTTCACTCATCCCTTCTACGATGCCAAAGGCCGCCTTGACCACGTCGATCACCGGTAGAAAGTTGATGTTCCGACCGTAAGGGACGCAGAAACCGGTGAGAAAGGTCTCTTCAGCCCCTAAGACCTTTTGAAACTCATAGACCAGCCGGCTCTTGCCCACCCCCGGCTCGCCAATCACACCCACCACTTGAGCCTCCCCGCCTTTCACCCGCTCATACGCCGACCGAAGTGCTTCCATTTCAGGCCGGCGGCCCACAAGATCAGTCATCCCCCGAGCCAGACCCACGGCAAACCGAGTCCGCACCTCGGGCAACTCAGAGACCAGTCGATAGAGATGCTGCGGCTGGGCCTTGCCTTTCAATAGGATCTCCCCTACCGATTCTTCCTTAAAATATCCCCAGATGATATTGCGGGTTTCCTGGCTCATCCAGACTTCTCCAGGCCTGGCTGCCTGCTCCACCCGGGACGCGAGGTTAGTCGTATCTCCAATGGCTGTATAATCCACCCGCAAATCCTCTCCAATGGAGCCTACCACCACCGGGCCAGAGTTGAGCCCGATGCGCATCTGGAAATCCAGCCCGCGTTCTTTCCTTACCTTTTCGCCATACTCTACCAGGGCTTTTTGAATCGATAGGGCGGCATAGCAGGCCCGCTGAGCATGATCCTCGTGAGCAATGGGAGCACCAAAGAGGGCCATGGCCCCGTCGCCGGTGAATTGCGTAATCGTCCCTTCGAATTTATGAATCTCATCCATCAGGATGCGAAAGCATCCATCCACGATCTGGTGCACTTCCTCGGGGTCGAGCTTCTCAGACATGGCAGTGTAATTGGCCACATCCGCAAAGAGCACAGTCACCAGCTTTCGTTCTCCCTCAATGGAACTGCGGGTGGTCAGGATCTTGTCTGCCAGAGATTTCGGCGTGTAGGACTTGGGCTTGGAGTAGTCGATGGGAGGGGCCTCTTTGGGCTTGGTTAATTGATGGCCACACTCACCGCAATATTTGAATTGAGGGGGATTTGGGAAATTGCAGTTTGGGCAAATTCTCTCTAATTTGGCACCACATTCCCCGCAGAATTTCATCCCTTCCGGATTTTCAGCCTGGCACTTCGGGCATTTCATTTTCCCCTCCCCAAGGCTCATGTCCAATTTCGTAATGAAATCACCTTATCCTTCGGACCTCCTTGACCTTTTTGTAAGCATTCAGAATGAGGAGGGTTCCTACCTCATCCTCTCCCATGAGGCGGCTGTACCCCTTCACCTCCGCACTCAGGATGGCAGCGAGCTTGC
>CAYQWO010000380.1:0-4225 GCA_964421095.1 uncultured Syntrophaceae bacterium | reverse complement strand
ACAGCACTCCAGGGGGCAAAGGGCCCAAGCAATATTTCAGGAAATTCTTATACACCTTTTGAGTATATATTGCCCCAATTCAGTTTCTTGAGAAGGGGGATCTTTCGTAATGGCCTTTAGGGTTAGCATTGACAAAGAAAAATGTAAAGGTTGCGAAGAATGCGTGGAGGTCTGCACGGCGAAAGTTTTTGAGATGCAGGAGGGAAAATCAGTACCATTGAATGAGGAAAAATGCCTTGGTTGTGAAAGCTGCTGTGACGTTTGTGAAGAAAAAGCTGTTACGATTGTGGAGTTATCGGCTGACTTATCCGAGACCGCTCGTTCTCTTTTGCGGGATATACTCTAAACCTTTGTGAAGAATCATTTTCTCGAAGATCATCCAACGGCAGGATTCAAGACCCTGTCTCTGGCTACCGAGGTTCCAATCTTTTTCCTGCAGCTGGCTCCCCTTCAGGCCGGGGAATACCGGGAAAAAACTACAACCTCTTGATTGCGGCCGTGGCTTTCCGTTGAGATTTGGAAAGTCGGCGGGAAGGTCCCTTTTTGGTCGGGGCGATGGAGCGATTGGCTGAAAGGGATTCGTTCTCAGCTCCTTTTAGCGAGTAGAACTGAGCCATTTCCATTTTTTCGGCGAAATCGGAGACCGGGATCGTGATTGCGCCTTTCTTCTCGGCAAAGAGGGCCACATCCCGGTCTGAGGTCACCACCGTAATTCCTCCTCGTTTTTCTGCCGACAGGCGCTTGAGCACGTCGTCTGCTTTCTCCCCGGGTTTTGAAAAAATTACCTCGATTCCCCGCGATCGCTCCCGATTCCCGGCCAGAGTCCCCTGAAGGCCACCGTCGAAAACCACGATGATGGCCTGGCCTTTCAGTCGCTTATACCGCGCCAATCTCTCGATCAGCCCCTCGCGGGCCTTCTGAAGTTCGATTTGCTCGAGCCTGCGCAATTCCGGGGATTGCTTGATGAAGTTATATCCATCAATGACGATGAGCATAATCAGTGCCTGAAATGCCTAAAGTGCGCTAAACTTGTTAAGGTTGTTATGAATGTAGCGGATAATTTTGCCCGTTGTCAATACGAAAAAGGGGGCGAGGGGGTAAGGCTTCCAGCGTTCCAGAAAAACGCAATAATAAAAGCAATCCCAAAAATGCAATTGTGAAGGTGGGAGCCTTCTGTTATACTCTTTCATATCTCCCCTCCTTTCCCTGCCTAAAATTGGAAGGAAAAAGGATAACTAAAAATCTGTCTCTAAAGGAGAGCCGAAGATGAGTACAAAGAGAACGCCCGGAAACCCTGTCCCCCCAATCCGCAGCGCCATGGGAGTCATCATTTTTATTGGGGCTTTGCTTCTGCTTATGCTCCTCTGGCGAGGGATCGAGATCATTACCGATTGGTACTGGTTCCAGGAGCTGGGGTACGAAAACGTTTTTACAGTTACCTTTTTCACCCAGATGAAAGTTGCGGCTCTCTTTGGCGCCGCCTTCTTCGCCATCTTCTACCTGAACCTTTTCCTGGCCAGTCGTTTTTCCGCCCGGGGCTTCTGGGTGGATAAGGATGATCTGATCCACATTCCACCCTGGGAAGCAGGCAATCAACCGATCGGAGGTTTGATTTTTTTTGGCTCCCTTCTTTTCAGCGTATTCGCCGCCCTTCGCGGATCGGCTCAGTGGGAAAGCTATTTGCGTTTTTTTCAGACTACGGCCTTTAACATTTCTGACCCGCTTTTCAACCGGGACATTGGTTTCTACGTCTTTCAACTTCCCTTCCTGAAGTATCTCTACGGCTGGCTGATGACGGTTCTGATTCTGACAACCCTGGCCACGGCTTTGATCTATTTTATCCGTCGGTGCTTCCAGCTTATCCCTCCGCGAACGGTCCGGGTGACCCCGGCTGCCCGGATTCATCTGGCCGTATTAGTCGCAGCTCTATTTTTTATAGGCATGGGGGGAGCCTGGCTGGAGCTTAATGAATTGCTCTTTACCAAGCGCGGAGTGGTCTTCGGGCCCGGGTACACGGATGTGACGACCCAGTTGTGGGTTCTGAAACTATTGATGGGGGTCACCGTTTTCTGCGGCCTGGCCATTCTCTCATTGGTGTTCCGTAGAGACTGGCGGCTCCCGGCTGTGGGGGTAGCGGCATTTCTGATCGTGATCATCGTGGGTATGGGGATTTATCCGGCTCTGGTGCAAAGATTCATAGTCGTGCCCAACGAGATTGTCCTGGAGAAGCCCTTTCTCGAACAGAACATCAAATACACCCGGTTGGCCTACCGGTTGAATTCCGTGAAAGACCAGGAATTCCCAGCTGAAGAGAGCCTGACGCGGGAAGACTTACGGCGCAATGACCTGACCATCAAGAACATCCGCCTGTGGGATCATGCCCCCCTCCTTTCCACTTACAGCCAGCTGCAGGAGATTCGTACCTATTACAAATTCGTGGATGTGGACAACGACCGCTACACGGTCAACGGCGAGTATCGCCAAGTTATGCTTTCACCCCGGGAGCTTTCTTACCGGGCATTACCCGCCCGCACCTGGGTCAATGAACACTTAAACTACACCCATGGTTACGGCGTCATCCTGGGACCGGTAAACCGCATCTCCCGCGAAGGATTGCCGGAATTCTTCATTAAAGACATCCCCCCGGTCTCCTCAGCGAACATCAAGGTCACCCGCCCGGAGATCTACTATGGCGAGACTTCCAACGAGTACGTCTTCGTCCGGACCAAGCGTCCGGAGTTTGACTACCCAGTAGGCGAGAAGAACGTCTACTCCCGGTACGAAGGCCAAGGGGGTGTACCCCTTACTTTCTGGAGAAAGCTGATCTTCGCCGCCCGGTTTGGTTCCTTCACCATCCTCCTCTCCGATGACATCATCAGCGGAAGCCGGGTCATGTATTACCGCAAGATCAACGAGCGGGTCTCCCGGGTGGCTCCCTTTGTGCGATTGGACCCGGACCCCTACTTGGTGATTTCTCCGGAAGGCCGCCTTTTATGGTTCTTAGACGGCTATACGGCGACCGACCGCTTCCCCTATTCTGAACCGATTGGCAACCTGGGGAATTACATCCGCAACTCCGTCAAAACCCTGGTGGACGCCTATGATGGAACCGTGAAGTTTTATATCAGCGATCCCACAGATCCCATCATCCAAACCTATGCCAAGATTTTTCCGGGCCTGTTCAAGCCCCTGGAGGAGATGCCGGCAGAATTGCGCAGCCATATCCGCTATCCTCCCGGTATGCTCAACATCCAGGCCCGCATGTACAGCACCTACCACATGCAAGATCCCCAGGTCTTTTACAACAAAGAAGACCTCTGGTCCATTCCCAGGAAATCCGGGGCAGGTGGAGAACGAGAAATGGAGCCTTACTACACCATCATGAGGCTGCCGGATGGAAAGAAAGAGGAGTTTGTGCTCCTCCTGCCCTTCACTCCCAGCAAGAAGGACAACATGTCTGCCTGGATGGCCGCGCGCTGCGATCCGCCGCAATACGGGGAAGTAGTGGTTTACATTTTCCCCAAACAGAAATTAGTCTATGGCCCCCGTCAGATCGAAGCCCGGATCGACCAGGATGCCGAGATCTCCAAGCAACTCTCTCTCTGGAACCAGCGCGGCTCCCAGGTGATCCGTGGCAACCTGCTGGCCATACCCATAGAAAAATCCATTCTCTACGTTGAACCCCTTTATTTAGCCGCGGAGAAAGGCCAGCTGCCAGAGCTAAAAAGAGTCATCGTGGCCTATGGAAACTCCCTGGCCATGGAAGAGAATTTGGAACTGTCCCTGCAGCAGGTTTTCGGGGGCGAGTTGATCCGGGAAAAGCTCGCCCCCAAAGTTGCCGTGGCCGCGATCCCTCAGAAGGAGAAGTCCGAGCGGCAAATCGCGGTGGAAGCTCTGGCAAACTACCGAAAGGCCCAGGAATTGCTGCGCCAGGGGAATTGGGCAGGGTATGGCGAAGAACTGAAAAAAATGGAAGAAGCCTTGAGGGCGTTGGAGAAGAAAAAATAAAAAATTATCACCGCGGAGCACGCAGCAAAGGCAGAGCAAATAAATTTTGTTAAAACCCCAAAAACCAAAATAGCGAGAAACATTATTTTGCTTTTGGGTTTCAATTCTTGATCTCATTAACTCGGCGATCTCCGCGCTCTCTGCGGTAAAGGAATTGGTTTGTGAAACGGGTTGTCCTGGGAACGGCCGGACATATCGATCACGGTAAGACTACTTT
>CAYQWO010000379.1:0-4231 GCA_964421095.1 uncultured Syntrophaceae bacterium | reverse complement strand
CGGATGGCCAGCAGGGAGTTTATGGAGAGCGGATATCCCGCCGATGCTTGCGGCGTCCCGCCAAGGCGGGATTTTCTTCCGGGCCCTTGGAAAGCTTTCAGCAAAAATTTGGTCAACGAATTTGGAGATGAACTATCCGTGTTTATCTGCGTGAATCTGCGTCCTCTATAATCGAGGTCAATCGTGGATGCTTTAGAGGTTCTTCAGCCCGGGGCATTTACCACCATCCAGGATCTCGGGAGGTACGGGTATCAAAAGTACGGGGTCCCTATCTCTGGGGCGATGGACCGGTTCGCCCTGCGGGTGGCTAACCTTCTGGTAGGAAATGAGGAAGGGGAGGCAGCCGTCGAGGTGACCATCATTGGGCCGAAATTGAAGGCCCTGCAAAACTTATGGGTGGCTTTCACTGGGGCAGACCTTTCCCCGGAAGTCAACGGAATGGCCTCGCCCATGTGGCGTACTTTAAATATCCAGAAGGGAGACACCATCTCCTTCGGTGCACCGAAGAGTGGCTGCCGGGCGTATGTGGCCTTTGCTGGAGGGATCGATCTGCCTGTAGTCATGGGCAGTCGTTCGATTCATACCCGCTCCAACCTGGGAGGGAATGGCCGGGCTCTATTCAAAGGAGATGTAATTCGGGTGAGGGAACCAGAGGGAAGCTGGCCAAGTCGCCTTCTTTCCTATCAATTGCCGGCAGATCAAATTCCTGTTTATGGAAGGGATTGGCTGATCCGGGTAATCTTGGGCCCTCAAAATGATTATTTCACCCGCAGAGGGATGGATACCTTCTTGACTGGCGAATATCTGATCACTCCCCAGGCCGATCGGATGGGGTATCGGCTGAAAGGCCCACCCATAGAGCACAAGGCAGGTGCGGACATTTTAACTGATGCGACGCCACCGGGTTCCATTCAAGTTCCCGGGGACGGAATGCCCATTATTTTGCTGGCTGACGCACAGACCACCGGGGGTTATTCCAAGATTGCGGTGGTGACCTCTGTGGACCAGGATCTACTGTCTCAGGCTCGGCCGGGGGATAAGGTCAGATTTGCCAGAGTCACCCTTTCTGCAGCCCATGGCCTTCTGGAGGATAGGGAAAAGAAAATCCATAAATTGAAGAGGGTATTCCTGGCAATATGAATGGCTATAAAAGAGCCCGTTACCTGATCGTAGGAGATAAAGGCATCTCCATAGAGTTCGGCAATATCCTCGATGAGGACATCAATCGTCAAGTCCACAAGATGATGGTTGCCCTGGAGAAGGCGAGACTGCCGGGAGTCATTGAATGGAATCCCACGATTCGCTCTTTGTTTGTTTATTATGACCCTCTGAAAATCGGGGTAAGAGAATTAATCCGGGAACTGAAAGGGATCGAAAATCGGATGGCTGATGTCTCCCTGCCGAAATCACGCCTTTTCGAAATCCCGATTGTCTATGGAGGGGAATATGGGCCCGACCTTGATTTGGTCGGACAGCTTCTCCATTTAACCCCCGGGGAGATCATTCAAATCCATAGCGGGAAAGAATATTTTATCTATGACACCGGGTTCATCGGCGGCTCGGCCCACTTCAAAATTCCTCCTCCCCTGGATTCATTGCCAAGGAAAAAGACCCCGAATTTGGGCGTGCCTACGGGCGCAGTCCTAATTGCTGGTGGATTGGGTAGCGTCTTCAAACCTTTACCAGGGCCGACAGGTTGGTACTGGATCGGGATGTCTCCCTTGCGGCAGTGGTTTCCAGAAAAAGATCCGCCCCTTTTGATCCTTCCGGGGGATAGAGTAATTTACCACCCCATTAGCGCGGAGGAATACGAAGAGATAAAAAAGAAGGTGGAAGAGGGTAGGTTCGAGGCCAAGATCCTGGAATCTCCCCCACCCTCTCCCTTTTCTTAGGGAGTTGTATCATAACTCAGGCGGGAGAGATCATAAACTGGAACGAGATTTATAAGGAGTGGTAAGAGATGGCACTGGAAACAGAACATTTTTTGGCCAGCAGGGTGAAATCGAAACTGACCAAAGGACTGCATGATGTAAACCGGTTGGCGAGAGAAATTGAGAAGGCGGGATATAAAGTCGTACGCTTGGTTCAGGGAGAACCCGATTTTGACACCCCCAATCATATTAAAAAAGCGGCGGAGGCAGCCTTGGCCAAGGGAATGACCCATTATTCCCCGGTGGAAGGGTTAGAGGAAGTACGCCATATCGTTGCCGAAAAGATCAAAAGAGATCTGGGGATAAATTATACCCCGGAAAAGGAGGTCCTGATTACCGAGGGCGGGACTCTGGGGCTTTTCATCGCTTTCATGGCTTTAATCAACCCCGGTGACGAAGTGCTGCTCCCGGAGATCACCTTTGGGCCTTATTTGAACATGCTCAGTCTGGCCGAAGGGAAACCGGTCTTTATCCCGGTGGAGAGAAAAGGGAAGTATTTCGTCATCCATTGGGAAAAGATCTCCGGACTGGCTACACCCCGGACCAAAGCCGTGCTCCTGAACGACCCGCAAAACCCCTTGGGAATTGTGATGAGTAAAAAGGAATTGGAGCTGGTGGGAGAGATGGCCTTGAAGAAAGACCTTATGGTGATCAGCGATGAGGTATATGAAAAACTGGTCTTCGATGGCCTGAAGCATATCAGCATAGCTTCCCTATCTGAAGAGTTAAAGGAAAGGACTGTTCTCGTGAACAGCTTCTCCAAGACCTATGCCATGACTGGCTGGCGTATCGGATACAATGCCGCCAACCCCGAGTTGACCCGGGCTATGTCCCGAATCTATCAGGGCTCAGCCCGATGCGCGGCCCCCTTCACCCAGATGGCCGTAAAGGCCGCTATCGAGGGATCCCAGGACTGTGTGGAAGAGATGAGGCTCAAGTATGATGAGCGCAGGAAGGCGCTCTATAACGGGCTGGCAGCGATTGAAGGAATGGTCGTCCCTTACCCTCAGGGCGCCTTCTATATCTTCGCTAATGCGCGAGCCTTCGGCATGAGTTCCTGGGACCTTACCCTGCACATTCTTCAAGAGGGCCATGTAGTGGTCAGCCCGGGTTCTTATTATGGCCCTGGAGGAGAGGGATATATTCGCTTCTCCTATGCCACCCCCAGAGAGGAAATTCTCATGGGCTTGGAGGGAATCAAAAGAGCCCTTGATAATATTAAAAGGAAATGATGCGCAGCTTCTGGGGTCTGAAAAAGGGCGGAGCAGAGTCTGCTCAGCCCTTTTTCAATTTGGCATCGAGAGAGGTTTATAGTGGAATAGCCATATCTGGCGTTCCGGCCTTACTCTGTTTTGCTTCGGGGAAGTATCTCTTCATCGTCTCCACTACGATCGATGCTTGATCCGCCATGTTCCGGCCATCTTGGGCCGAAGTGAGAATGCCGTGGGCACCCACACGGGAATTACCCGTCTTTATATGAATGGGGGAGGCAATTCTGACCATCTCCGGGCCTTCATAGGTTCGAATGAACCCTCCGGAACCCGGGGGATTATCCGTGTGGACATCCAAAGGAATCTTTACGGCCCTTCTTAAAGCGGCAATCATCGGCAGGGTCAGATCTCTAACAGGGTTGATGGTATCTGCCCCTAAACTCTCCAGTAATCTAAAAGAAAAGGGATTACAATGCCCGCAGTGGGCAGAAAGCTTAAACCTAATACCTTTGGGGAGTTTTCCCTCCTTCCTCAGTTCGTTCAGGAACCAGAGCAGCCCTTCATCATAGATTAAGAATCCCCTTCCGCCTAAATCCAAGACCCGGCGAATATCCTCCACTGCCCGGTAGACTTGTTCCATCCCCCGAAGACGATAACTCATTACAACCCCCTGCGGTGTAAGAACAGTTGCGCTGGTATCATAGGTCGCCCGGGGACCGTGGGAGAAATTCAATTCTACTCTGGCGTCCTTAGCCACTTTCAAAAATTCTTTGATCTGGGCGGTCGTATAGCGAAAAATTCCCCAAGTCTCATCCACCCGGTTAATGGTTATCCCATGTTTGTCCGCCTGCTCTAATACACCTTTTAAACCATCTGGAGAGTTTACAGTCGGAACCTCAACCCGGAAATGAGCACCATCCGGGAAGGTCTGGCCAGAGGTGGGCAGTTCATACAGGTCACCTGGCGGTAAACCTAATTTCTTAGAAAATTCTCTCAAGTCTTCGAACATCTTCTATACCTCCTGCAAAAATATTAAATCCCGTTGAAAAGCTTATCCCATTCCCCCTTTGGTGTCAATCAAGTTATCAA
>CAYQWO010000378.1:0-4236 GCA_964421095.1 uncultured Syntrophaceae bacterium | reverse complement strand
GATAAGAAATCGCCGTGGATCGGAGATATCATGAGTGTTTGGGATCGAATTTTTATGGGAAAGGTTATTAAGGATTTCGGCACTCTGGAGGAGAAGTCCTTTATCATCGGAAAGCTCAAGAAAAGCATGTTATTGGTTGAGAGACGGGGGAAATTGAAAGTCGCCTTCAAATGGTCTGGGTTTGCCTTGTTTGGTGCCAGTGTTTCATATTTTGATTTAAGCACAGAGTCCTTACCTAAATTGCGCCAGTTCTTAGATGAAGCAGCAGAGATAGCGAAACAACGAGCCAGTAATTTAGGCTACCCATTAATAAGGTAAGAGAGACCCCCGATCGAGGAATCTTTTTTTTACCCGTTCACTATAGCCTTTAGAAGGGAGTTGATCTATGGCTGATCTGCACGGGAAAATCGCTTTAGTCACAGGCGCCAGTCGAGGCATCGGACGGGCCATCGCTGTCGGACTGGCCCGTTGCGGAGCGGATATCGCCGCGAATTACAAAATTCAGGGAAAGGAAGCCCAGGTCACATTGCAGCAGGTGACCTCCCTGGGCCGCCGGGCAATTGCAGTCCAAGCCGATGTATCCCGTTCGTCCGAAGTCGCCACCATGATAACCACTGTTGAGAAGGATCTGGGGCCAGTGGATATTCTGGTAAACAACGCGGGGATCGCCCGCCACCAGAACATTGAAGACATTACGGAATCGGATTGGGACGAGATATTGGCCGTAGACCTGAAGTCCGTATTCCTGGTTACCCAATTGGTACTTCCGGGCATGCGCCAGCGGCATTGGGGTCGGATCATCAATATATCTTCAGGTGCGGCTCAGACTGGTGGTATAGTGGGTTTACATTATACGGCGGCCAAGGCGGGAATCGAAGGTCTTACCCGCGCCTATGCTTCCCGGCTGGTGAAAGAGGGAATTACCGTGAATGCCGTGGCCCCGTCTTTAATCGAGACCGACATGCTGCCGGATGCCGAAAGCCGCCGCAAACTTATCCCGCTCGGAAGGCTGGGGCGGCCGGATGAGGTGGCCGAGGCCGTAATTTTCCTTGCCGGAAATGGGTACATGACCGGGCAAACCATCTATCTCAATGGTGGTTTGTACTTTCGTTAGTTGACTTTATGTGCAGATATTCGCTACCATATGCGCTGCCTTTTATATCTTGGTTATTCTTAAACGGGGCGAAGCAAAAAATCAAACCGCAGGGAAAAGGATGGCCTTAACGATTTATCAGGTTGATGCCTTTACGACAAAGCCTTTTGTCGGGAACCCGGCAGCCGTCTGTGTCCTCCCCCAACCAGCGGAAGAGTCCTGGATGCGGAATGTGGCCCGCGAGATGAATCTATCTGAGACAGCTTTTCTTTCCCGGGAGGGGGACGGCTTCCGACTGCGCTGGTTTACGCCAGCTGTCGAAGTCGATCTCTGCGGCCATGCCACCCTGGCCAGCGCCCACATCCTATGGGAAATGGGCTATGCCCAGCCAAATGAAAAGGTAAGCTTTTATACCAGGAGCGGGGTTTTGACTGCGGAACGCAAGGGGGATTGGATCGAGATGGATTTTCCGGCCAAGCCGGAAGAACCTGCCCCAGAACCCGCTGGGCTGGCCAAAGCTTTGGGGGTGAGGATTAAATACCTGGGCAGGAATCAGTTTGATTATCTGGTAGAGGTCGATTCCGAAGAAATCGTTCGCAACCTGAAGCCCAACTTTACGCTGCTGGGGACATTGCCGGTCCGGGGGGTCATCGTGACCAGCATCTCTTCTTGCCGCGAGTATGACTTTGTCTCTCGATTCTTTGCCCCCCAGGTCGGGGTCAATGAAGATCCCGTAACCGGTTCCGCTCATTGCTGCCTGGGTCCCTTCTGGGGGAATCGCCTCTACAAAAATGAATTCGTCGCCTACCAGGCTTCTACCCGCGGTGGATTGATTCGCGTTCGCTTAATGGGCCCGCGCGTGGTTCTCGGAGGGCAAGCCGTAACCGTTCTACGCGGGGAACTTCTGTATTGAATAATTTTCCCCAGGTGACCTGGGTAGTCGCAAAATCGGACCGGAAAGGTTTGACGCTGCCGGGTTTAGTACTTCGTTGCAGAAATTGGCGTAATAAGAATAGCTCCAGCATCCGGAGGCCAAGGCGCTTCGCTGGGCATCATAAGGCGCTGGTTATTCCATGGATAGGGCGGGAAAGGGCGCCCCGCTCCCCTCTGCGGAATCCCATTCCCCTCTTTGGGCAGACTTTCTCCCGGCCGATGCTGCCGGCGCGCATCGCCTTGGCCCCCGGATGCAGAGAGGGGCACTTGAGGAAGAAAGGAGGTTTTGGAAGATGAAGCTGGAAGAGATAAAGACCATTTCTGTCCTTGGGGCGGGAATCATGGGACATGGGATCGCCCAAAGTTTTCTCACGGGTGGATATCCGGTGGTTCTGTATGATATCCGGGAATCGATCCTGGAAACGGCCAAAGCCCATATCGAGCACAATTTGGAGCTTTTTGGCCAGGCCAAGCTGATCAAGAGCGTTGAGCGCAAGCAGGCCCTGGGTAGGCTGCTCACCACCACCGAATTAAAGCGCGCCGTGGAGAAGAGCGATTTCATCGTGGAGGCGGCTCCGGAAAATTTAGAGCTCAAGCAAGCCCTTTTCCAGGAGGTGGAGTCGCTCTGCCGGGCAGAGGCGATTATCGCCAGCAATACCTCTTCGCTGACCCTGAAGGATATCGGTGTCAGGGTGAAGAAAAAAGAGAGGCTCGTGATCACCCATTGGTTTAATCCCCCTCATATTGTTCCCACGGTTGAAGTCGTAAAGGGGGATGGGACCAGCGATGAGACGCTGGAGATTGCCTATCGCCTCTTGATCAAGATCAAGAAGACCCCAGTGAAGCTCAATTTTGAGCTCCCCGGCTTTCTGATCAACCGAATTCAAGTCGCCATGGCCAGAGAAGTTTTTGACCTCTATGAAAAAGGCGTCGCCAGTGCTGCCGACATCGATAAGGCTGTAAAAGGGAGCTTTGGCTTTCGCCTGGCGAGCATTGGCCCTCTGCTCACCGCTGACCTTGGAGGATTGGACCTATGGCTCAGGGTTGCCGAAAATCTTCTCCCGCAGATTCAGAGTTCCATCGAGCCACCCAAGGCGTTGCAGCGTCTGGTTGCCCAAGGACATACCGGCATTAAAAGTGGGAAGGGATTTTATGATTATACCGCGGATTTTTCCAAAAAAGAACTTGACGGGGTAATCAAAAATCGGGATCGAGAATTTTTGCAGCGACTCAAGAGCCTTTATTGGAAAGACGAGAGTAGGAAATAGCATGTTTTCTGACGATCTATGAGGGTGAGGTAAACGAATGAGCCATCAAGAATTTGAATTGACGGCCTATTGTGGTTTGTATTGTGGGGATTGTATCCGTTATAATAGCAAGGCTGTGGACCTGGCAGGGGAGTTATGGCATGAATTACGCAGAAGCCAATTTAATAAGTATGCCGAAGTGAAAAGCAAGTCAGTAAAAGAACTCGAGTACTATGACGAATGTTGCCGAGTTTTGGAAACCATCGCTGAGCTAAAATGCACTTCTCCCTGCCGGTTAGGCGGGGATGGATGTGTGCCATCTTGTAAGATCAAAAAGTGTATTAAATCGAATGGGAAGCAGGGTTGTTGGCAATGCCCTAAAATGGAAAAATGTACCAAGCTTGATTTCCTCAAGCCATTTCATGGCGAAGGTCCTCGAGAAAACCTGAGGAAAATCCAAAAACACGGTTTGAGCAAATGGGCAAAGCACCGGGGAAAATTCTATTCCTGGTCAAGATAGGCTGAAAACTTTCAATGATAAATGATAGCCCTCTGACCTTGAAGACATCGGGTTCCCAGCGATCCCCGAAAAGGAAAATGCCCAGATGACCCGGATGACCCAGAAATCCGACCTGGATGGTTTGACCTTACTGGGCAAGCGAGCGAAGCCCACCAAGAAGCTGGAGACTTTTCCCAACCACCACCCAGAGAGGGATTACGTCATAACCCTGCGTACGGAGGAGTTTACCTGTGTTTGCCCGGCCACCGGGCAACCGGATTTCGCCAAGCTCACCATCCAATACATCCCCGACAAGAAAATCATCGAATCCAAATCGCTCAAACTTTACCTGCAATCCTTTCGCAATAAAGGAGCCTTCCACGAGCACATAACCAATGTGATTCTGGATGATCTGGTGGCGGTACTGAAGCCCCGCTGGTGCAAAGTGACTGCCGATTTTGCCG
>CAYQWO010000377.1:0-4236 GCA_964421095.1 uncultured Syntrophaceae bacterium | reverse complement strand
TTTGGGCTAAGGAAAAGTTATTTTGGGGGATCACTGCTGCGCCGCGCGTCGTTATTTGCAGCCCTAAAATGAACAAATGGTTATGCGAAAGGAGGTCAAAATGAATCGAAAATTGGCGCTGGGAATGGCAATCTCCATGGGGATCCTTATCTTTTCGGCCTTACCCTTCTCATCTTTGGCCGCAGAGGAGAAGTGGCCGACGAGGCCGATCACCATCTACATCGGTTACGCCCCGGGCGGGGGAATGGACATGATGGGACGGTTGTTATCAGATGGGATGCGGAAGGTCCTGGGCGTCGCCCTTCCAGTCGTCAATATGCCGGGGGCGAACGGGGCCATTGCTATGGAACATGTTTTTAAACAGCCCCGAGATGGCTATAACTTATACGGAATCAGCAGCGCGATTTCAACTTTTCCGGCCACAGGGCTATCAAAATTAACCTACAAAGAATTCGGCGTCATCGGAATCGTCTTTAATAATTTGGCGACTTTTTCGGTGCCCTACGATTCTCCGATGAAAACGGCCAGAGATCTGATCGAAGGGTTAAAAAGGGGAGATTTAACGGGGTCCAACAGCGGGATCGGCGGGATGTGGCATGTCCCGCAGATTATCGTGGTCAATGCTTTAGGGGGCAAATTCAAAGCAGTCCCCTATGAAGGCGGAAATCCTGCTGCGCTGGCCGCGGCGAAGAAAGAGGTGGATTTTGCCACCAGCGACCTTTCCGAGGCCTTAACTTTCATCCGGGCAAAGATGTTACGGCCCTTGTTCATATTTGATGATAAACCCTTCAATCTGGAAGGGGTAGGAGTCCTCCCGCCCATTACCGATTTTGCGCCTCAGATCAAGGATAGGCTGGCTGCCGGAAAAGGTTATCGATCTTTAGGATATGCCAAAGGAATTCCGGAAGACCGGATCAAGAAACTCATCGAAGCGTTTCGTCTGGCCATGGAAAGCCAAGCAGTTAAGGATTTTGGTGAGAAGAATCTCTTGCCCCTGAATGGGACCACAGGGGCAGAGGCAGACAAGATCTTTGCCGCCTCTACTCAAATCCAGAGCTGGCTTCTTTACGACATGAAGGAAGCAAAAAGATCTCCCCAAGAGCTGGGGATTCCCAGGTACGAGAAATAAAAGGGGGGTGGCGATCGATGTCTGGAAGAGATCGGGATCTTTTCGCTGGATGTTTTGTCTCTGCCCTCGCCCTTTTCGTGTGCTGGGTCTCTTTTACAATGCCCAGCCGCGGAGGGCTTATAGAAAGCCCGGGGATATTCCCCGGGCTGATGGGGGCGCTTCTATTCCTCTTTGGATTCTTCCTTG
Organism: uncultured Syntrophaceae bacterium; assembly: GCA_964421095.1. Taxonomy (GTDB): domain Bacteria; phylum Desulfobacterota; class SM23-61; order SM23-61; family SM23-61; genus CAYQWO01. Next base: position 2,921 of record CAYQWO010000377.1, on the reverse strand, counting down.
TCCTGAAATCCATAAGAAAAGGCGCCAAAATGAGGGTGGCCCAACTGCGTCGTTCTTTCATCCCCCTCTTTACCTCGCCAGAAAACAGGCCAGTGATCCTGGGCCTTCTTTTTCCGGGCATATATGTTCTTATGGGAGTCCCCCTAATTGGCTTCTACTATGCGAGCGCCTTGTTTATGGGAATTATGTTTTTTGCTTTTGTAAAGAGATGGCCACGGTGGGTTCTCCCCATCATTGCGGTGGGCATCACCGTAACTTTATACCTAACCTTTAATGAATTGTTTATGTTACAGATTAAGTAACCCGAACGAAGGGTGCAGGAATCATGGATTGGATGCAAATGCTTGCAGGGTTGGGCAAGGCCTTCTTTGACCTGTCCACCCCCTATGGGCTTTTCCTTATAACGATTGGTGTGGCCGCCGGGATTCTGGGAGGAGCCTTGCCGGGCGTTTCGACAACGATGACGGTAGCCTTAGTCTCTGTCGTAACTTATACGATGGACCCGCTCTGGGCCCTCATTATGTTGGCCGCAACCCAGTTGGGGGGAACCTACGGCGGAAGCATATCGGCCACGGTGCTCAATATCCCCGGAACGCCAGCCTCGGCTCCTACGGCTATTGAAGGGTATCAGCTTACGAAGAAGGGGGAAGCCGAGGTAGCTCTTGGCATCAATGTATTTACCAGTTTTATGGGTAATAATATGGGGCTGATATTGCTCCTGGTGACCATGCCCTTCTTTGTAAGACTTTCCATGATGTTCGGCCCCTGGGAGATGTTCTGGTTTGGCATCTTTGGAGTTTTCATTGCCGCCAACCTTTCCGAAGGGGATACCCTTAAAGGGTTGATTGCCGCCACGGTCGGGCTCATTTTAGGTTGCATGGGCCTTGATCCCATTGATGGTTCTCCCCGCTTTGCCTTCGGGAGTACCTACCTGGCGGGTGGCATTCCGCTCATTCCGGCTATGATTGGCTTATATGGGTTTACGGAGGTATTCGAAGGTCTTACGGATATTAGGGTAAATGCCTTTCCCTTAAGAAAAACGTCCTTAATCGGTGCTGCCCGGATATGGTGGAAATATCGCTGGCTGAGCCTAAGAACTTCCATTTTAGGTTACATCATCGGTGTCGCTCCGGGGATCGGGGCCAACGTATCCTGTTGGGTCGGATACGATCACGCCAAGAGTACCAGCAAGGAGCCGGAGAAGTTTGGGAAGGGGAGCATAGAGGGTCTGATTGGCAGCGAAACCTGTAATATGGCGAATGTGCCGGGAGCGTATGCCCCGGTGTTGTCCTTGGCTGTTCCCGGAGATGCCCCGACAGCCATTATGCTGGGAATTCTATACCTTCATGGTGTAAGACCTGGGCCAACCTTTCTTCTGACGAACCCCTGGTGGCTCTACCAGATTTCTGTGGCGCTTTTTCTGGCCGGCATATTGTTTGTCTTAATCGGCACCTATGCCGGTAAAGGCCTGGTCCGCCTTTTTGTAAGTACCCCCAGGGCGGCGATGGCGGCCATCGTGGCCGTTCTGTGCGCCTTGGGCTCTTATGCAACGGGCACAAATATCAATGACATCTACCTGGCGTTCTTTTTCGGGGCACTGGGCATTGTGATGAATCGCCTTGGCTTCCCGATCTCGCCCCTGGTTTTGGGCCTGATTCTGGGGAACGACTTACTGGATATGAATTTCCGCAGGGCTTTATTGGCTGGTAAGGGTTCCATCGCTCCTTTTTTTACGCGCGGCATCAGCATCGGAATGATTGTTTTTATTATGGCCATGATATTCTTCCAATATTTCTTCCCAAAATTGAAGGGCGAGAAAGAAAAGGGGAGAATGGTAATATTAAAGTGATGCTTTGGGAATCCAGCCATGCTATAGATTCATGGGGTGCTTTTTCTAAGTTCCAATTCCCGCGGCATAATCCTCGGTAGAGAGCAAGGAGTAAGCCATGGAGATAAAAAATATTGCGGTCATCGGTCTCGGGCTGATGGGCACACCCATCGTTACTCTCCTCCTCAGGGCCGGCTATGCAGTAGCGGGTTTCGACATTGTCGAGGAGCGGATCTCCCATTTGGTTCCTTTGGGCATGAAGCCGGCAAAGTCGCCCAGAGCTGCGTCGGTCGGGGCGGATCTCATCATCCTATCCCTCCCGAATTGGGAGATCGTAAGGGAGGTGGTCGAAGGGCAAGAAGGCCTTTTGGAGGGGGTCGGGCGGGGACAGATCATCATCGACACCAGCACGGTCCCCCCGTGGGAAACGGCAGCCATGGCGGAAAAGCTGGCCACAAGAGGGATCGCCTGGATGGATGTCCCCATATCCGGGTCTTCCGCCCAAGCCAAGGTGGGGAACATGGTTTTCATGGCTGGCGGCGAAAGAGAGGTATTCGCCGAGGTCAAACCCGTGCTGGATCGCCTGGGAAAGAAAACGGTCTATGTTGGGAAGAATGGTCATGCGGCCATGCTCAAGCTGGTCGTCAACCACATTCTTTTCCTGAATCAAGCGGCCGCCATCGAAGGATTGGTCCTGGGAGTTAAGGCGGGCCTCGACCCGGAGACCCTGCTCGACGTGATCACCTCTGGGGCAGCGGCCAGTGATCTGATCCTGGCCCGTGGCCGGGATATGCTGGCGGGGAATTTCGAACCGAAAGGTCCGGTGGATTTAGCCGTCAAGGACCTGGGACTCTCCCTGCAGAGTGCCCAACGGCTGGGAGTCATGCTGCCCATGGGAGGGCTGTATCACCAGTTTCTCCTGAAGGCGCACTACAATGGTTGGGATCGAAGGGATGCCACGGTCGTCATGAAGGTGTACGAGGAGTTGGCCGGGATCTCCGGATCGGCCATCCAGAATTTGGAAAAAACCAGGGCAGAGCAATATTTGAAAGGAGGGGCAATATGAAAAGGAATCGTTTCGGTAAAATCATGC
>CAYQWO010000376.1:1762-4246 GCA_964421095.1 uncultured Syntrophaceae bacterium | reverse complement strand
ACCGATAACTTCTTTTGATGGCCTCCTCGTAAGCAGCCAAGATAAATTCCCTCCCCGCGTAAGCTGCGACCAGCATCAAAAGGGTAGAACGGGGGAGGTGAAAGTTGGTGATCAGACCATCCACAGCCCGAAATCGGTGGCCCGGCAGAATAAACAACCCCGTCTCCCCGCGCATTGGCTGAAGGCACCCCTGCTCATCGGCACAGGACTCCAATGCTCGGATTACGGTGGTCCCTACGGCGATCACCCTTTTGCCTGATATACGGGCATTATTGAGGGCGGCGGTAGTTTCCGGAGGGAGCTCAAAAAACTCTGGCTCTAAGCGATGATTTTCGATCACCTCCTGCCTTACTGGCAGGAAGGTGCCGATTCCCACGTGGAGTGTCAAAGGATGAACGGAAACCCCTTTCCTCTGGATTTCATCGAGAAGCGCTTCCGTGAAATGCAGCCCAGCCGTCGGGGCCGCTATGGCCCCTTCCCGGCGGGCATAAACGGTCTGGTAACACTCCAGATCCCGAACCCTCATTTCTCGATCGCCATTCCTCCGAATGTAAGGGGGAAGGGGCGGAAAACCAATCCGCCGCAAGGCCCCATCCACATCCTCCGGACCACTCAGACGGAGCCGCCAGAGGCCATTGGAAATTTGCCCCCCGAGTTGACCGCGTAGTCCCTCTTCGAAAAAGACGATCGTCCTGTCGCGGACCTTGCCGGAACTCTGCACCAGGCATTCCCACTCACTGGTTCTATCCTCGCTTCTCCCATCACCCCGAGTCCGAGATTCGTTCGGCCCCTTTTTCCGTACTAGGAGGATTTCAACTTTCCCCCCGCTTTGCTTTTTGCCGATTAAGCGAGCGGGCCAGACTTTCGTGTCATTGATCACCAGGACATCCCCCGGCTGCAGGTATTCCGTCAGCTCGTCAAAACGGCGATGATTTATGGATCGCCTTCGCCGGTTAAGAACCATCAGCCGCGAATGATCCCTCGGGTCCACGGGTTGCTGAGCAATCAGCCGGGGCGGAAGATGGTAATCGAAGTCCTGAAGTTTCATAGAAATGCCTAAGAAGCCTAAAGTTTGGCGACACTACCCCACTTTTTTCCTCAGGGAATTTTTCCGACATTCACGTTCTGATAATAATATTTCAGGATGGAACGGTAATCCATGCCTTTTTCAGCCATTCCTTTGGACCCCCATTGACATAGGCCTACGCCATGCCCCCAGCCGAGCCCCGAGAATAGAAAAACTCCCTCTTTTTGGTGGACAACGAAATTAGTGGACCGAAGGAAATCATACCCCAGCAGGCGCCGGAATTCCCTCCCCGAGATCTGCAGCTGGCCTTTTTCACTCTTGACGGCCAGTTGCCCCACTCGTCGGCTCTGGCTGCGCTCGACAACTTCTATTCCCAATACCGTAGAGTCTAAAAATCCGGCGTCATTCATGGTCTTCCGCAGGGTTTCCGAGTCTACCCGGTAGTTCCAAAGGAAGTGGGGGGAATCGAAACAGAAATGGCAGGCGATGGCTTTGAGGTACGGAAAGTACCCAGGCCATAGGTACTCGGGCGATTCTGTTTCGCCCCCGCAGCAGGAATGGTACACCGCAAAAATTGGCTGGCCCTGATAAAGGAGCAATTCTCCCTCGGTCTCCTCCACCGCCTCGCGGGAGCGGAGATCTTCTTTTCCGGTTCCCTCATAAACCTGGTCGCTGACCCCGGAATCCACATCATACAATTCCGCTGCCCGATTTGCCTTCTGGAAGGTAGCATATGTTCTGGCCACGACAGCCTGGGCCTTTATAGCTTCCCAGGGCCACTGGGAGGAGATCTCGGAATTGACCAGGCCGACGAGATATTCTTCCAGCGGCAGCTCGTTAATTACCCATAGACCTCCGTTTTGGGCGGGAAAGATTTTCAGCTTATCCCGGTACGCCCGGCCGTTAATGACCAGGGGGCCCTGAGAAGAGGTTACTACGAAGGCCTGTGCGGATATAGGATGCCCGAGCACCCGCAGACGGGAGCCCGCTTCTCTTTTGACTCTCAGAGAAGACAATTTTGTTTTTTTAAAGAACGTTCGACCTGTCTTCAGATCCCGCAAGGCCAATTCCTGGCCGGACACTTGGAATTGGGAGGCATCCCGGACAATGAGTACCCGGATGAGTTCTCTTGCTTCGGCCAGGCCGCCGCAAACAAAAAAAATCCCCACACTGAGGATCGTTCCTAAAAATATAGAATACACTCGACAAGGAATCAGAAATTTCTTGGAATAAAGTTGTTTATCTAACCATTTTTATGGAAATAAAGTCAAGAATTTTATTAATTTATATTAATAAAATTGCCAATAAAAGTCAAACCTGGACATGAATTGCGGATTCATCCCCTCCCCCACAAGAGGGTGTATAGAGGGGGAGGGAGAGAATGGGGGCCCCAATCTGAAATCCAAAATCGAATACTGAGGGGATAGAATCAGAGGAGGCCTCGGAAGAGCATCAAA
>CAYQWO010000376.1:0-1662 GCA_964421095.1 uncultured Syntrophaceae bacterium | reverse complement strand
CCAAAATCGAATACTGAGGGGATAGAATCAGAGGAGGCCTCGGAAGAGCATCAAACCCGGGTAGGGTCTCAAGACGATCACGTTGAATTGATCTTCTCGCAAATAGACGCGAGCCACCCGCATGACCTCTTCCGCAGTCACCGCCTGCACCTTGGCGATTAATTCTGCCGGCAATGCCCACGACCCAGCCAGAAGGCCTTGGGCGACAAAGTCCGCTAAGGCGGCGTTGTTCTCGTGGCGAATGAGCATCCGGCCCCGGATGTAATTTTTAATCTCATCCAGTTCCCGTGGGGAAATGAGCTCTTGACAGATTCTCTGAATCTCCTGGATGAAGATGGATTGAACCTGTTTTATGTTTTTTGGGTCAGTGCCCGCATACGTAGCCCAGAGCCCGGTGTCGGAAAGAGGATGGTAAAGGGAACCTACAAGATAAGATAGAGCCCTTTTCTCGCGTATTTCCTGATAGAGACGGGAATTTCCCCCCGACCCGAGAATGGCGTTAATGATCTCGAAGGCCGGGCGGTCGATATCTTTCAGGCCCATGGCCTGAAGGGCTACGACCACGATGGCCTGATCGATAAACTTTCTTTCCCGGACTTCTCTTAATTTACTTTGACGCCGGGGGGGGAAGGGGGAGTTGGGAGAGGAGTCGCCCTTTGGCCAGGGATTGAATTTCTCCCGGATCGTCGCCGGCGCGGCACGGAGGTCCACGTTGCCGACAATGGTGAGAAATCCGTTATTCGGCACGTAATGACGCCTATAGAATTCCATGAGGTCGTTCTGCTGAATGCCTTGGACTGACTCCTTGCTCCCGGAAATAGGCATGCCCAGGGAACTTTCTGGAAATAGGGTGCGGGAGACTATGTTCAGCACATAGCTGGGAGGGTAGATATTGGCCAAGGAAATCTCTCCGAGTAAAACCTTTCTTTCCTTCTCGATCATCCCTTCGGTCATCAAAGAATTCTGAGCCACATCCGCCAGAATTTCCAGCGCCAGCCCAAGGTGTTGGGGCAGGAGGGAGATGTGCAGTTGGGTGTACTCCCAGTGGGTTAAGGCGTTCATCGAGCCCCCCACCGCGGCAATCTGGCGGGAGATATCTTTGGCGGTCCTATTGGACGTGCCCTGGAAAAGGAGATGTTCCACAAAATGAGAAATGCCGTTGTTTTTGGAGGATTCGTAACGAGAACCCACTTTGACCCAAAGGTCCACGGAGACGGAGGCTGTTCCGGGGTTTTCCAAAATGAATACTTGCAAACCATTGGGAAGAGTCTCCTGCAGGGAGTTGGCGGAGCAGGAGAAGGCAAGGAAGCAGAGCAGAGCAGGCAGGAGTAAAAACGGAAGGAGGTTGGCAAAGCGTGATCGACCCATATTTTCGTCCCCCTCGCCAAAAGGGTTTTCCACCCTCGTCCTCAATGATTTGAACCCTGGGGAATTCTTTCAAGCATTATACTAAATTCCACTGCCGAAGGCGAATTGCGGATTCACCCCGTTGTCGACCCCCCTAAGAAGAGGAGGGAGAGGGTGGAAGGCTGCCATCGCCAAATGGCAAACAAAAATTGGATTATTCTTGACATTTTTTGCTAATTTCAATAATTTATTAGCAAAATTGAACCTCCTTCCTTATGGGAAAGAGGGGGCATGGATGAAATCAGACTCTTGGCT